>NZ_JAXHDC010000006.1:0-107224 GCF_037072045.1 Oceanobacillus sp. MO10714A
CAGGCATGCGAATTGGGGAAGCCACTGCGATTCAATGGGAAGATATTGACTTTGACAAAGGTCTGTTATCTATCGATAAAACACTTTACTATAAGAATTTGGATAACTATTCTTTTGTAGAACCAAAAACAAAGGCTAGTGTTCGTCATATTGCACTAGACGGAGATACATTAACTTTACTCAGCGAATGGAAGGACGTACAGCAATCTGTCGTTCAAACCAATTTTGTGATGAGTTATAATGGTATCCCTACACAAAAGCATACGTTAGCGAATGCTATTACACGTTTTTCTGAAAAAGCTGGGATTCATCGGATTAGGTTACATGCTTTAAGACATTCTCACGCTTCCCTGCTCATCAGTATGGGAGAAAATCCGTTAATCATCAAAGATCGTTTAGGGCATGAAGATATTGAAACGACACTCGGCACCTATGGACATTTATATCCAAATAGTAACTTCGAGGTCGCCCATAAATTAGAAGGAATTATGTCTTATCAGACATCAAAGGAAAATATCGATACGTCTCCCAAAAATCAATTTACTGTCCAATACCTACGTAAAGGTTTAAAAACAAAAACAAATAATGCAATAACAATGCAATGAAAATAGAGTAAAGAGCCGAAACCCTTGTAAACAAAGGGGTTTCAGCTCTCCTACAACTACTCCCACTCTTTTTTAAACGTACGGCATATTAAGCAAAATGCTGTAATATCAAGGAGTTTGGGAACATATAAAAACGAATAAACTGTATAGAAAATAATAAAAAGTGCAATAAAAGTGCAATTGCACCTAATCAAATACTTGTTGAATTCTGTTACTGATTCCTAAAACTCTAATATTCAAATTTAGTTAAATTCTATAAGAAACAGTTATTTCTGCAAAGGCGTTCATTCTTTTGAACGTCTTTTTTTATTGGGATAGGTTTAATATCAATAGTGATAAAAACTTACATTTTTATCTTCCACTTATTATTTCAATAATTGTATTTAACGTCATTGGAATGTTGATCGATGACAGATGATGTTTCTTAAGGTTATGAGATCAGAGGTGAAATATTGATAGATGACATGTTTAAAAATAACTATAACACAAATTTAAAATTAGGTAGTCTTTTTGACGGAATTGGTGTCTTTCCTCTTGCAGCTTCTCGTTGTGGAATTATACCTACATGGGCAAGCGAGATAGAGAAAGCACCTGTTTCCATTACCAAACGACACTTCCCTCATATGCTCCATCTGGGGGATATTACAAAAATAGATGGTGGAAAGATACCACCTATTCATATCATTACATTTGGTTCACCCTGTCAGAATTTATCCAATATTGGAAATAGAAAAGGTCTTGCAGGAAGTCAATCAAGTTTGTTTTTTCACGCAATCCGAATTATTGATGAAATGAGGTGTGCAACGAATGGAACATATCCAGTTATCGCTGTTTGGGAAAACGTCATGGGAGCTTTTTCATCAAATAACAGGTTGGATTTTAAAGCCGTGCTGGAATCGTTCACAAAAGCCGATATTCCAATGCCTGCTTCTGGAGAATGGGCAAACGCTGGAATGGTCCGAGGGAAAGATGTTGAAGTGTGTTGGCGACTCTTGGATGCCCGATATTGGGGAAAGCCCACGCTCGCTCAAAGAAGAAGACGTATCTTCCTCGTGGCAGATTTTGGAGGAACACGTGCCAAAGAAATATTATTTAAAGCCCGCGATTTGCAATCGTTTCCTACGTCTTGCGGAAAAAACAGGTTGTCCTCCACCAGCACCAGTCGAATATCTGCTACAAAAACAAGGGGGAAAATACCCATCGTCCGCCCCTTTCAAGAAAGACGCATGCGAAGTGCCGCAAAAGATAGAAATAAAACGGGATTCATTGGAAGTTTTGGACGAACGCATGACCCTTTTCCCACTTTGCTCGCAGGTTCCGTAAATTATTTTTCGTTTTGGTACGAAGGAGAAGAAAAAGAAGGATTTATTCGTCAGCTTACCCCATTAGAATGTGAACGTTTGATGGGTTTACCTGAAGGTTGGACAGCTTTAGGACACAAAGATGAAGCAATTAGTGATTATGCACGATATAAAGCGATTGGAAATGCAATTGCCGTTCCATGTGCGGCATATATTATGGCTGGTATTGCAGAAACTTTATAGATTAACAAGCTAACGTGTGACAAATTCTATCTGTCATGCTTTTTTTATGGTTTCATCCATGAAGGAGTGTGGTTTGTTTGGAAGATAACGAAACAAAGGTGATGGAATGGATCGATGATCATTTTGTAATCAATGAAATTGAGATTGAAGATTTCCCGTTTTTTCCTTGTGGGAAATTGATTCGTGATAAAAATGGAGAAACTATGATTGTGTTTTGGTGTGTCATTTATGGGCGTGTGGATTATCGACTACAAGAAGCATAGGAGTGATTCATTTATGAAAATGTATTTTACTCGTTCACCTCCGTTCTGCTCTTGTTTTCCATTTGAATAGATAATCAAAAATTAAAACAAGAAAAGAGGGCTATATCATGGAATTAAAATATGTCATTCCAAACATGGAAAAGACGTTTGGAAATTTAGAATATGCAGGAGAAGGTAAAGTCGAACAGCGACGGATTAATGGGCGTATGACCACTCTTTCTAGGAGTTATAATCTGTATTCCGATATTCAGCGTGCAGATGATATTGAAGTGATTCTCCCCCAAGAAGCTGGAGAAAAGTTTTTTGAACATGAGGAAAAAGTAAAATTAGTGAATGCTAGAATTACCGCAGAAGGTTATAAAATTGGTGAACGTGGTTTCACTAATTATATTTTACATGCAGACGACATCGTCAAAGCATAAGGAGGAAAAAACATGAGATTAGCAGAAGGAATTGTGATTGATAAAGAAAAGACATTCGGATTATTAAAGTTTTCTTCATTACGTCGGGAAGTGTTTCTACAAAATGAAGATGGTACAGTATCAACGGAAGTAAAAGAACGCACCTATGATTTAAAGTCTCGTGAACAAGGACGTATGATCCAAGTAAGTATTCCTGCTTCCGTTCCATTAAAAGATTTTGATTATAATGCGGAAGTGGAACTGATTAATCCTGTCGCAGATACAGTCGCAAATGCAACTTTTCGTGGTGCGGATGTGGATTGGTATATCAAGGCAGATGATTTAATTTTAAAAGGGAAAACAGCGTCGCCAGGCACTAACACTCAAAAATCCACTTCATCCAAAGATAAATAATGAAATTATACCGAAAAAGAGGGAAGCGAATCCGACCAAGTGACGCATCTCTCTTTTTTCAATTTATCTTTTTTAGATTGTTTGGTGTATGGCTCGTTTTCATTATCCCTTTTCATATAAAGTTTTTACTTACGACAACATGGGAAATTGATCCATTTCAAACTCACTTTGTAAGTAAGTATGGATTCACTTCACTAATCATTAGTTTGGTATTAGTGGCAATCTGTACTTTTGTTTATTATCGGTATCGTTATAATCATCTAAAACAATTGATGCATCGACAAAAGCTCGCAAAGATGATTTTAGACAATCAGTGGTATGAAACAAAACAAGTGATGAATGAAGGTTTTTTTAAAGATGTACCTTCTAATAAGGCAAAGGAAAAAATCAGTCATTTTCCAAAGATGTATTATCGTTATGAAAAAGGCATGATTCATATTCAAGTAGAAATAACACTTGGCAAATATCAAGAGCCACTTTTAAATTTAGAGAAAAAGTTAGAAAGTGGCTTATACTGTGAGTTAGTGTCTAAGGAGTTACATGATTCCTATATTGAGTACGTTCTTTTTTATGATATGATTGCGAACCGTATTTCGATTGATGACGTCATTGCGCAAAACGGTCGTTTAAAGCTCATGAAATCGATGGATTGGGAATATGATCAGTTGCCACATATGTTGATTGCTGGCGGAACAGGTGGCGGAAAAACGTATTTTATTCTTACGTTGATTGAAGCGTTGTTAAAAACAAATGCGAAGTTATATATCTTAGATCCAAAAAATGCAGATTTAGCCGATCTAAGTACTGTCATGCCTGATGTCTATTATAAAAAGGAAGATATGATGGCATGTATTGACCAATTTTATGAAGATATGATAGCTCGAAGTGAAGAAATGAAACAAATGCGGGGATATAAAACAGGAGAAAACTATGCGTATTTGGGTTTACCTCCCCACTTTTTAGTTTTTGACGAATACGTGGCTTTTATGGAAATGCTCGCTTCTAAAGAAAGTACAGCTGTATTAACGAAACTAAAACAGATTGTCATGTTAGGTCGTCAAGCCGGTTTCTTTCTTATTCTCGCCTGTCAGCGGCCAGATGCAAAATATTTAGGCGATGGGATTCGTGATCAATTTAATTTTCGCGTTGCTTTAGGAAGAATGTCCGAACTAGGATATGGCATGATGTTTGGAAGTGATGTCCAAAAACAATTTTTCTTAAAACAGATTAAAGGACGCGGGTATGTCGATAAAGGAGATAATGTGATTACCGAATTTTACACACCACTTGTGCCAAAGAATCATGACTTTTTAAAAGAGATAGAGAAACTAGCTCAATGAAGGCTGCCCAGCGCGGCGGCGTGCGAAGCGTAAGCCGCTGTGCTGGGCAAAGCCTGCGTGGCGACAGCCACGCTTTACCCCCCGTTTCTAACAGGGGGGTAGAAAAACAATAAGAAACTGTTTCAAAAGTCTAAAACCCCTTTTGCATCAAGGGTTTAGAACATATTACGAAGATGTCAGCTTTTAGCCTTTAGTTGACATCTTTTTTCTGTTGGGAGGCATGCACATGAATGAAGTACCTTGGTATCAACAATTAAAAGAAAAACGGTTGGCATATGGCGTATCGCAAAACAAATTAGCGGTACATGTGGGAATTTCAAGACAATATATTAGTGAGATTGAAACAGGAAAAATGACACCGACTCAAACATTACAACAGGCAATGTTCGATATTTTAGAGCAATTTAATCCAGAAGCACCTCTCGAAATTTTATTTGATTATGTAAGAATACGTTTTTTAACAACGAACCCAAAGCCAGTTATTGAAGAAATCTTACGGTTGAAAATGGAGTATATGATCCATGAAGACTATGCGTTTTATTCTTACATGGAACAATATGTTTTTGGTGACATTGTCGTCATGGTTTCGCCAGATGAAGATAAAGGTTGTTTACTTGAACTGAAAGGAAAAGGATGTCGGCAATTTGAAAATTTTCTACTGGCTCAACAACGAACATGGTTTGATTTCTTTATGGATGTGTTTCGTGTGAATGGTGTATTTAAACGAGTTGATCTTGCGATCAATGATAAGACAGGCATATTGGATATTCCATTTTTGACTAACAAATGTAGAAATGAAGAATGTATTTCTGTGTTTCGTAGCTTTAAAAGTTATCGTTCTGGAGAATTAGTTCATGGAGAAGAAAAGCGGGATATGGGAAATACGTTGTATATCGGCTCTTTGAAAAGTGATGTGTATTTTTGTGTGTATGAAAAAGATTATGAACAATACGTAAAACATGGTGCCTCACTTGAAGATACGGACATTAAAAATCGGTTTGAAATTCGATTAAAAAATGATCGTGCGTATCATGCAGTTGTTGATTTAATGACCTATGAAGATGCGGGACGAACTGCTTTTTCTATTATTAATCGGTATATTCGATTTGTAGATAAAGTGGAGAATAAGCGTCGTAGTAGTTGGCCAATGAATGCAGAGTGGCAGCGTTTTTTAGATTTAGGTGAAAACAGAAAAATTTATTTAACAACAAAACCTGAACCTTACACATTCGATAAAACACTTAGGTGGTTGGCTCGACAAGTAGCCCCTACTTGGAAACTAGCGACTAAACTAGATGAAATCAATCAAACAACTGTGATTCAAGATATGTTAGATCAAGCGAAGTTAAGCAAGCGTCATCAACAATTATTGATGCAACAGGCACTTGAAACAGAAGATGTCATTAAATGATAGATTGGAGGGCTTCCATGAAATTCGTAAAATTTATTTTTATTACCATCATAGGTGGCATCATTTTATGGTTTATCGAATGCATGCATCAAGTGACAAAATATTAGTAATTGAAAGGAGAAATGAAAGATGAACTTTGGGCAGAATTTATATAACTGGTTTTTAAGTAATGCGCAGTCTTTAGTATTAATGGCAATAGTGGTCATTGGTATTTATTTAGGATTTAAACGGGAATTTTCTAAACTGATTGGCTTTTTAATTGTTGCCTTGGTTGCAGTAGGATTAGTATTTAATGCAAGTGGTGTTAAGGATGTACTATTGAACCTGTTCAATAGAATCATAGGGTCTTAATTGTAACGTTTGTTTGTGGGGGATAAGTGTATTTTTATGTTCTATAAACAAACGTTGATCCAAACGGTAGTGCGGAAGGGATTAACAAGTCTATTTTTGTCTATTAGCGGATAAAATGCTTCTGTTTGTATGTTCACTTTAAAAGCCTGACGGATATTAAATTTTAGATGATTTATTATTCAATTGTTAGTGAACCTATTTTAAACAATAAGAAATTAGGTGAAAGTATTGATTTCAAATACTATAAGTTATAAATCGATATAATGTTAGCTGGTTAACATTATGAAGAATACATTGTGTATATTGACAAACTAATTAATTTTATATAAAATTAATATTGTTAACTGGTTAACTAAAAGTTGGAGATAGGTGATGAAAATGAACAAAAGTATAGAAGCACTAGAGGCTTTAGAGCAATTCATCAAGGAAAGAGAAGCCGCTGATAAAATAAGAAAACAGATGAATATGGGACAAGAAGAATCAATTATTTCGGATTGGACGCTGACTCAATTACACATCGTGGCATCTATTAAAGAAAAAGGAAGAGCAAATAATACCACACTCTCTAAAAGTTTAAATGTATCTAAACCTGCGATTACAAAAGCTGTAAGGAAACTGTTAGAACATCATATCTTAGAAAAAATACAAGAGAAAGACAACAAAAAAGAAGTTTACTATCTGCTAACAAAATCAGGTGAAATGCTTGCTCTTATTCATGCCCAACTACATGAGCAGGCAAGGGAACGTTATTTAAGAATTTTTAATGAATTTAATACAGCGGAATTAGAGACCATTATTCGCTTTTTAAAGACTGTTACAGGAAATATAAAATCTCAATAAGATTATACAAGGAGAACATGTATGTTTCGACAGCTTACTCAAACAAAAATACTGTCATTATATTTGTTGAGTCTTAGTAGTTTTTTCGCTTCTTTAAATCAAAATATTTATACACCGGTGATTCCGCTTATTCGAGATTCTTTTAACGTTTCTATTAACTGGGTAAATTTTACTGTTAGTAGTTTTATTTTTATTATAGCTTTGATTCAAATTATTTTAGGAACCATAGTAGACACTAAAAATCAAAAACGTTTATTAATCCTTAGTTTTATTTTAATTGGTATTTCAACCGTTAGTTGTGCGTTCACTACCAATTTTATACTCTTTATGATTTTTAGGATTGTTCAAGCGATTGGCGCTGGGATCATCCCATTAGTTGCGATAAATATGATTTCACACTTATTTGAAAGTGAGAAAAGAGGGAGTGCTATGGGTACCTATCAAATATTGCTTACCTTAGCTCCCGCAATTGCGCCGATATTAGGAGGTATATTGGGAGAAAACTTTGGTTATCAGGGGATTTTCCTGTTTTTATTTCTTATTGCGATGGTACTGCTGATGTTTATTATATGTACACTTGATAGTGGTGAAAATATAGACGGTCAGAGGACGTCAAAAAATTTTATTAAAACCTATCGGACTATTTTTTCCAATCAAGTTGGTTTTATTACGATGGTAGTAAGTTTTTTTATCTTTTTTATTTACTTTCTGATTATCGTATTTTTACCGATATTACTAAACGACTATTATCATATATCCTTGCAAGATATCGGGCTATTATACTTACCTTTAACAATAAGTATGATTTTAGGAAGTATGATCTTTAAAAAAGTCCAGGTAACAATAGCGTTGCGAAAACTGTTTATTATTGTTATCTTTTTTATGCCTTTGCTTATTATAATCTTTGGTTTTCTTCATTCAAAGTCTATCATAGGGTTAAGTATTCTATTATTTCTGTATGGAATAACAGTAGGATTTGCTCCCCCATTATTTTCATCAATTATAAGCAATGAATATAGTGAAAATCGCGGTGCGGCTTTAGGTTTGTTTAATTTCATTCGTTACTCTGGTATGGCAGTTGGAGGTATGTTTACTGGATTAAGTCATGTGATACCAAGCTCCTATATCTTTATCGTTTTGGGTGTGTTACTTTTTCTTATTTCCCTATTTCAGTATATCAAGTTCTAACACTTTGAAAAGTGAACAAAATATAGCATTGTTAGAGCTAATATGGTAATTAAAACGGGAGATAATATATGAGTCAGTATAAACGAAGAAAAGTTTTCAAGTGCAGTAGACAATACGAGTTGTTTACTGCTTTTTTTATGTCTAATTTTAAGAAGGATGTGAAAACTGATGGACATGCAAGTATATATCGCTAATCTCGGAAAATATAATGAAGGCGAATTAGTTGGATCGTGGTTTACACCACCTATCGACATGGAAGAAGTGAAGGAACGCATTGGGTTAAATAGTGAATATGAGGAATACGCCATACATGATTATGAATTGCCGTTTGAAATTGGTGAATACACGCCAATCTCTGAAATCAATCGGTTATGTGCCATGGTAGAAGAATTAGAAGGCTCACCAATTTACCATGAACTATCTGAAATTCAAGGCTACTGGTTTGATAGCTTAGAAGAATTGCTAGAAAATCAGGATGATATTATCTGTTATGCAGATTGTGAAGATATGGAAGATGTAGCTCGGTATTATGTAGAAGAAACAGGCATGCTTGGGGAAGTCCCTACTAACTTACAGAACTATATTGATTATCAAGCGCTTGGTAGAGATTTAGAAATAAACGGGAGTTTTCTTGTTACATCACATGGTGTCTTTGAATATGTTGGATAAGTAAATATAAAAATGTAAAAACAGTCTGTGTATATGCAGGCTGTTTTTTTCTTGAAAGGAGAACTTATGAAAAAACTAAAAAGTTATACACGTATTTGGTCGGTTGAAAAAGTGATTTATGCGATTAATGATTTTCGATTGCCCTTCCCCGTCACGTTTAATCAAATGTCGTGGTTTGTACTTTCGCTTCTGCTTGTCATGTTACTTGGGAATCTTCCCCCACTCTCTTTGATCAATGGAGCGTTATTAAAATATGTGGGAATACCTGTTGGCTTAACATGGTTTATGAGTCAAAAAACATTTGATGGCAAAAAGCCATATAGCTTTCTAAAATCTGTCATCACTTACTTTTTTCGTCCTAAATTAACTTATGCAGGGAAACCAATCAAATTACAACAAGTGAATATGAAAGAAAATATTACAGCTGTGAGGAGTGAACTGCATGCGTTATCCGATTAAATATATAGAAAATAACCTTGTCTTCAATCATGACGGGGAATGCTTTGCTTATTATGAATTGCTTCCCTACAATTATTCTTTTTTATCGCCAGATGAAAAAATCCAAGTGCATGATCACTTTCGCCAATTGATTGCACAAAATCAAGACGGAAAAATTCATGCCCTACAAATTAGTACGGCTAGTAGTATTCGTTCTGTTCAAGAGCGAAGTAAAAACTTGGTTACTGGAAGGTTAAAAGATGTTGCTCATGCACGAATTGACGATCAAACCGAAGCGCTTGTTTCCATGATTGGGGAATATCAAGTAGACTATCGTTTCTTTATCGGTTTCAAGTTGCTCTTGAATGAAGAAGAAATCAGTATGAAATCTATGGGGAAATCAATCAAAAATTCACTATCTTCTTTTGTTCGTGATGTGAACCATCATTTAATGGGGGATTTTGTTTCCATGCCTCATGATGAAATGAGACGTTTCTCTAAAATGGAGTCTTTGCTGCAAAACAAAATTTTAAGACGTTTCAAAATACGCCCTTTAGATAAAAATGATTTTGGTTATTTAATTGAACATCTACATGGACAATCAGATATTGCTTATGAGGACTATGACTACGTGCTTCCCTTGAAAAAATTAAAGCATGAAACTTTAGTGAAGCGCTATGACATCATTAAACCAACACGTTGTTTAATGGAAGAAAATCAACGTTATTTAAAAATAGAACAGGAAGAACAAACGACTTATGTTGCTTATTTTACGATTAATTCAATTGTTGGTGATTTGGAATTTCCGTCAGATGAAATCTTTTATTACCAGCAACAACAATTCACCTTCCCTATCGATACATCCATGAATGTAGAAATTGTGACGAATAAAAAAGCATTATCAACCGTACGGAATAAGAAAAAAGAACTGAAAGATTTAGATAATCATGCCTATGAATCTAACAATGAAACAGGAAGTAATGTGCTAGAAGCCTTGGAACAAGTGAATGAATTAGAAGATGTACTCGATCAAAGTAAAGAATCAATGTACAAGTTAAGTTATGTCATTCGAGTTTCTGCATCTACTTTAGATGAACTGAAACAGCGATGTAATGAAGTAAAAGATTTTTATGATGACTTAAACGTAAAACTTGTTCGACCTTTTGGGGATATGATTGGTTTACACAGTGAATTTATTCCCGCCAGTAAACGGTATATAAATGATTATATTCAGTATGTAACATCTGACTTTTTAGCGGGACTTGGATTTGGTGCAACACAGATGCTTGGTGAAACAGAAGGGATTTATTTTGGCTACAACTTGGATACAGGAAGAAATGTATATCTCAACCCAAGCCTAGCCAGTCAGGGCGTCAAAGGTTCTGTCACCAATGCGCTTGCTTCTGCTTTCTTAGGTTCACTTGGTGGTGGGAAATCTTTTTCAAATAACTTACTCGTTTATTATGCAGTGCTATTTGGTGGACAAGCTCTTATCGTTGATCCAAAGGCGGAACGAGGAAGTTGGAAAGAAACATTACCAGAAATGGCACATGAAATAAATATTGTTAATTTAACAAGCGATGATTCAAACAAAGGACTACTTGATCCTTTTGTCATTATGAAAAAGAAAAAGGATTCAGAAAGCCTTGCGATTGATATTCTTACCTTCCTCACGGGTATATCGAGTCGGGATGGTGAGAAATTCCCTGTATTACGACGTGCGATTCGGGCCGTTGGTCAACAGGAAGAACGTGGCTTGCTTCTTGTCATCCAAGAACTTAGAAGTGATCCGAATCCATTAGCACGTCCAATCGCCGATCATATTGAAAGTTTTACCGATTATGATTTTGCCCACCTCCTGTTTTCAGATGGAACGGTGAAAAATTCGATTAGTTTAGAAAAACAGTTAAATATTATTCAAGTAGCCGATTTAGTTTTACCTGATGCAGAAACGAGTTTTGAAGAATATACGACGATGGAACTGCTTAGTGTCGCAATGCTCATTGTTATTTCTACCTTTGCATTAGACTTTATCCATTCTAATCGCAGTATATTTAAAATAGTTGATTTAGATGAAGCTTGGTCCTTCCTGCAAGTAGCACAAGGGAAAACACTGTCTAACAAACTAGTAAGAGCTGGACGTGCCATGAATGCGGGCGTATATTTTGTGACGCAAAATGCAGATGATTTAACGGATGAGAAATTGAAAAACAATATCGGTGTGAAGTTTGCCTTTCGTTCTAGAGATATTAATGAAATTAAAAAGACGTTGGAGTTTTTTGGCGTCGATAAAGAAGATGAAGGAAACCAGAGAAGACTTCGTGAATTAGAAAATGGTCAATGTTTGATTCAAGATTTATATGGACGTGTGGGGATTATTCAAGTCCATCCTGTTTTTGAAGATTTATTTGATGCCTTCGATACTCGCCCACCTACAACTGAAAAAGAGACGAGGTGATGATGTGAAGAAACGACAATTGAAAAAAGTGATCTTAACGGTAGTACTCATTGGTGCTGCCGTTTTTCTATGTCTTCTATTACTTGGCACTTTTGCGCAAGCTGCGGGATTAGTCGATGATACGGTATCGGAGGATAACTTCTATTCCCTTTATCCATTAGATCATTACCAATTGGATTTTTATGTCGATACAGGTTGGGATTGGCTGCCGTGGAACTGGAATGATGGAATTGGTAAACAAGTGATGTATGGACTTTATACGATTACCAACTTCATTTGGATAATAAGTCTGTATTTATCAAATGCGACAGGCTACTTAATCCAACAAGCCTACTCTCTAGATTTCATTTCTCAAACAGCGGATGCGATTGGGAAGAATATGCAAACATTAGCTGGGATTACGGCAAGCGGTTTTAGTAGTTCAGGATTTTATGTTGGGTTCTTGCTGCTGTTTATTTTAGTCATTGGGATTTACGTGGCTTATACAGGATTAATGAAACGAGAAACAACGAAAGCGATTCGAGCGATTTTAAACTTTTTGGTTGTGTTTATTTTATCTGCCTCCTTTATCGCTTACGCACCAACATACATTACAAAAATCAATGATTTTTCAGCAGATATTAGTCAAGCAAGTTTAGATTTAGGAACAAAAATTTTGATGCCAAGTTCTACTAGTCAAGGAAGAGATAGTGTCGATATGATTCGAGATAACCTCTTTTCAATTCAAGTGGAGCAACCTTGGATGTTGTTACAATTCGATGATTCGGATAAAGAAACGATTGGCGAAGATCGTGTTGATACATTAGTTTCGATTAGTCCAGATGCCAATAACGGAAAAAATCGTGAGAATGCGGTGAAAGCAGAAATTGAGGATCATGACAATAAAAACTTAACGATTACGAAGACCACTACGCGTTTAGGCATGGTCTTCTTTTTATTCCTATTTAATATTGGTATATCCATTTTCGTATTTCTGTTAGCGGGCATTATGATTTTCTCACAAATTTTGTTTATTATTTATGCGATGTTCTTACCGATTAGTTTTTTATTATCTATGATTCCAACTTTTGAAAACATGGGGAAACAAGCCATTATGAAGTTGTTTAATGTAATCATGCTTCGTGCGGGCATTACGTTAATTATTACAGTTGCTTTTAGTATTTCATCCATGTTGTATAGCTTAACAACAAGCTATCCATTTTTCTTAATTGCTTTCTTGCAGATTGTCACGTTTGCGGGCATTTACATGAAACTTGGTGACATCATGAGTATGTTCAGCTTACAAAGTAATGATTCACAAAACGTTGGGCGTAAAGTGATGCGTCGGCCTTATCGCATGTTTAATCGTGGAGGGCGTCGATTGCAACGCAATATTACGCGAACTCTTGCAGGTGCAACCGCTGGAGCGACGGCTGGTGCATTAGTTGGCCAGTCTAAAAAGACAAAAGGAAGTTCATCTTCCCTTCGCCCATTACAACGGCTTACATCATCATCTAAAAAGAATCGAGAAAAGACGAAGGAACAAGTAAATCCAACTTCATTAAGTCAGAAGTTTGGTCAAGTAACGGGAAAGGTGCTTGGTGCAAAAAATCAGGTTCGAGCAAATATCAAACACCGAAAAGAACAATTGGTTGATTTACCGACAAATACTCAATATGCAGTGATGCAAGGCAAAGAACAATTGAAAAAGCCTGTTCATGATTTTAAAGAAGGTGTTGTGCAGGCGAAAGAACAAAGAGAAAAAGCAGCAAAAGAACGTTCAATGAAGCATCGCCAAACAATAGCTGATAAACGACGGGCATTGGATAAAAAGCGTGAACCTTCTCGTAACCGGTTTACTCATACACGACCAGTTACTCAAAGTGAACCGATTGTAGCAAGAATTGTACAGCAAGGAAAGACATCAACAAATGCTAAAGAATCTTTAACCCATGTGGTGCAGGATCCATTCAAACAGTCGAAGTTAAATAGAAAAATATCTGTTTATAAAGAACGTCCTGAAATGGAACGTAAACAAAAAGTACAAAAAGTGATGAAGCACCCGGATAAACCAATCAAAGTAATGAAGAAGAGGCAGCTTCAGAAACGTTCTGCGCCTACGAATAGGAGGCAACGTTAATGAAAATCATGCGATTAAAAATCATGCTCATTACGTATGGAGTAGGCTTTCTACTCTTTTTTGGCTTGTTAGTTTTTGTGGCACTTTTCATTTCTAATGAAGATGATTCATCAGGAGGAAATGATTTTGACATGGATGGCGGTAGAAGTGTTTCCGTGTCAGCAGATGTATTAAAATACCGACCAATGGTAGAAAAATATGCAAAAGAATATGGCGTTAGTGAATATGTGTCAACGTTACTCGCAATTATGGAAGTGGAAAGTGGTGGAAAGTTAATCGATGTGATGCAATCGAGTGAATCCATGGGATTACCTCCTAATACGTTAGATTCGGAAGAAGCCTCTATAGAGCAAGGCGTAAAATACTTTGCGGATTTACTTCAATCAGCAGAATCTAAAGGTGTAGATGGAAATACGGTCATACAAGCGTATAACTACGGCGGTGGTTTCATTGATTATGTCGCAAAAAGAGGAAAAAAATATAGTTTTGACTTAGCCCAAAGCTTTGCGAAAAAACATTCAGGTGGAAGTAAAACGACTTATTCCAACCCAATTGCCGTAAAAAAGAACGGGGGTTGGCGTTACCTGTATGGCAACATGTTTTATGTAGATTTAGTCCATCAATACTTTCACTCCCCACAATTTGATGGTGAAATTGTTCAACTTGTGATGGATGAAGCATTGAAATACGAAGGATATCCTTATGTATTTGGGGGAGATAATCCGAACACTTCTTTTGACTGTAGTGGACTTACGCAATGGAGCTATCAAAAGGCTGGAATTAATTTACCAAGAACAGCACAACAACAATATGACTTTACAGAACATATCCCTTTATATGAAGCTAAACCAGGTGATTTAGTATTTTTTCACTCAACGTATAATGCTGGAACGTATGTTACCCATGTCGGTATTTATCTTGGAGACAATCAAATGTATAACGCAGGTGATCCGATTGGTTATGCAGACTTAACGACTGCTTACTGGCAAAAACATCTAATTGGAGCCGGACGAATTAAACAATAGGAAGGGTTGGAATAGATGAAAAACATATTTAGAAAAAAAGAAAAACAAAAAGTGGAAATAAAGTCATCGAAAACAAGAGAAAAAAGTGTTGGAACACGTAAGAAATCAGTGACTGTTTTGTGGATTGTGTTAATCAGTAGCCTTGTCTTTGGGATATATAAGAACTTTACTGCTATTGATCAACATACAGTTCATGAAAAAGAAGTGATTGAAACAAAACTTGTGGACACTAGTGCAATTGAAAGCTTTACGAAAAGCTTTGTGAAAGATTACTATACGTGGCAAAATAATAAAGAATCGATTGAACAACGTGAGGATAAGTTAAGCCATTATCTAACAGAGGAATTGCAAGCTTTAAATACTGATACAGTAAGAGCAGACATTCCTACTAGTTCTAGCGTAAGTGATATTGATATTTGGTCGGTATCACAAGAAGATGATAATACTTATGCGGTTGTTTATTCCGTAGAGCAAAAAATTACGGAGGATAAAAATAGCGAAAAGATTCATTCCACCTATCGGATTTTGCTTCATCAAGATAGTGCGGGAAATTTAGTGATTGCACAAAATCCTACTATATGGAACATACCACATAAATCAGATTATGAACCACAACAACCCGAGAGTAACGGTACAATTGATTCCGATACGGTGCAAGAGGTGACAGAGTTTTTGGAGACGTTCTTTGCATTTTATCCTACTGCGACGGATAAGGAACTTGCTTATTATGTGAAAGATAATGCCTTACCACCTATTGGTAAGGACTATTTATTTTCAGAGTTAGTTAATCCCGTATTTCAGACAGTGGACCATCAAATAAAAGTATGGGTTACAGTAAAGTATTTAGATGAAGCAACGAAAGCAATGCAGTTGTCGCAATATATACTCACGTTAGAAAAAGATTTGAATTGGCTAATTATTGAATAAATTAAATGTAGGATAGTCACCACTTGCTCCATCAAAACTGAACAAGTGGTGATTGTTATGTTAGTACAGCACATCTAAAAAACTGAAGAATTTATTACTATATATTCAACAATCACAATTGATTATAGGAAACAAATATTTAATTTGATCCGCTTTTTTTATGGTAAGTTCCTTTTAATCATTTCATATAAAATTAGTTGTTAGTATATTTATTGATTCCACTTCATAATTACAAATAACATGTGGGCATATATTCGCCAGTCTTAATCCATTCATAACATTGCAAGGATGCTAACGCATTCCAACGATGACCTAAAAATAATGCAAGATGTGAGGGACCAGCATAAAACAAGTGCACTTGTTTTGCATTAGATATAGAAAGTGCCTTTTTAATTTCAGTTTTTATTTTATTAACTGCATCATTAGCTTGTTGGGCGGATAAAATCGGCAAGTGCGAATAGAGATGAAGTTTTGGTAAATGTAATAAATTTTGTTTTTGTAAATATTCAGTAACCTCAGTGACAATACTATCCCTTGTGATACCTATTGTAACAATAAGTTCTTCTCCAATTTTATCTTCAAAATCAATTGAAAACTTATACTCTGGAGTTTCATTATCAGGAAACGAATCTGTGTACCATATTTCCCTATTTCGCTGTTTAACTTCAATTACAAAACCTGATACTGCTGAAAAAGCAACTCCAAACGCTAAAGACGCAGAAATCCTGCGATTACCACTTAGATGTATCTTCTTTGTTGATCGATTTGCTTGAATCCTTTTTTTTGTCTCCAGTAATTCTTGAAATAACTTTGTATTCCATTTGGGGGTAGGCGGATATTTTCTGTCATAACCACCAAAAAAAGAGTGCCACATGAATTCAATCTCTTTATTTTCTTCTAAGACCTCATCTATAGATGTACATATATATACTGGGTTTGAAGGGATACTATCCTTGTTAATCGATTTATTTATCGTATCAGTTAACCGACAACGGGAAACAGGTTTATTCTTTTGAGACCTAACCAAGACAAGCAAGTTTTCAAACACTTTATCTAATTCACTGCTTCTTAAATCGTAATCGGGTAAGTGACTATCAAATTCATCCTTAAAAATACCTTTAGTCTTATCACTAAGTGATCCCCATTTTTCTTCAATAATAACCTTACTATAAATGAACATCGCCATTTTATCGTCTTTACCCAATTTTTTTATTATTTCTTTAAAATCATTATAAGAATTTCGAAATACTCCAGATGAAAAATCATAGAACGGGTATGAATCCCGCAATCGTTTTAACCCATTTACTAGGGGGTGTAGCTTCACTGACAATCCAGGACATGATAAGATAAATCTCCTATATGTTCCAGGGCTACCTTCATCCATTCGTTGAAATCTTTCAATTTCTTCCCAAAACTCTGAAGGGGTTACTTGGTGATCTTTTGCCTCAATCGCTTCAACACTTTCCCCTATTCCAGGTACATAAAACTTTGCTTCTATATCTCCTATACTCTCCCAAATAATTGATGAAAAACCCTCATATGATAACCAATAAGGGATTTTGCATAGAATAAGATTAGCCTGAAAATCTATCCCCTTTGTGGCTATGTCCCCTCCTCTAGATTCAGCTTCTAAAAGTGACGGTGATTGTTTATATTTATCAGTCAATTAATCGCTCTCCTCTCGTATCAAATTTCCTTTAATCATTGAAGAGCCAGGAATGTACAACGTAACATTGTAATCAATTTTCTCATGATTAAGTTTTACCAATAAAAGGACTACAAAATTAGCTCCTACCTCAGGGTTATTTACTATATCAGACATACTTTGTCGGTCTTGTATGCTGGGTATTAATTCAAAAGAAGGATGTGAATGCCATTCACCAAGGTAATTAAATTTTGTATAATTATGTTTATTTTTTTCAAAAAATTGACGTAAAGCCTGTTTTAAAGACTTTTGAATCCGTCGAACAAATGTAATCCATGTTCCACCGTCTCTTTGAATCGTGAAATCACAAATCCTGAATGTTCCTTTTTCCACATGTTCACCCATTAAAATCCCGCCAATTTCTCGTTCGCCAGCATCCTGTAATTCAATTTTTAACTTTTGTTCAATATGGTTAGGAAGAATCAGGTTAATCATTGGTTTTCTCCAATAATGTTTGAATAAATTCTATAGTCGGTCTCAATTCCTCTTCAGATACTTTTTGTTTTTTTGAATATTTTTGCAAGTGCTCTGTCTTTATTGGACGTGTATCAAATGGTGCTTCAAATATCCATGAAGTCGTTAGGCCAATAAGATACATTGAGAATGGAAACATAGATGGATCATTTTCTAAAACTGTATCAACTGCAAGTCTTGTTAAATGACTTGCTATCACATTAACATCAGCATCTGAAGCAATCATAACTTTTCCAGTTTCCTCTTCAATACCATAAGGTTCAAATGTATTGAAATCAATATCTGGAAATTGCTTCGTTGTTTCATAAAAAGCATGTCTCATTGTTTGAGGATCTGGGTCAATATCTGGTCTACTTCTTGCTATCAAACCACCAATTCCTCCTGCAAAAATTTCACCCCAAACCATTGGTTTTTTATAAGAAACACTAACAGCTGACAAGAAATTAAACACCTTTGGACTTGCGGTAGCATCAATAATCAAATCACAATTCCCTAATTGGCTTAATACAGCATTCAAAGAAGTTGTTGCCTCTTGCCCAGTAACATTGATTTTGCTTGTCTTAACATAAATATAAGAAGATATACGTTTTAACTGATTCTCAACTGCATCAACCTTATGTGCTCCTACACTCTTCCAATCAAGGGTATGTCTCACTATGTTTTCAGATAAGAATATATCATCATCAACAAGATAAAATTTTTCAGCACCCATCCTCGCTAAAGATGTTGCCACTTTACTACCTAACGATCCCAAACCTACAATCCCAATTTTTCTTTTATTTAATTCGCTTAAGTACGCAGGATTTCTATTTTTAACATTATTTTCAGTTACAATCGGAATTTCTAACAATTCGTTATCACTTTTAAAACTAAAAAGTGCATGGGGTTTATTGTCTTTATCTATTACTAAAATTAATTTTTCATCTGACAAAGGTTTTACAGAGCTTTTATCATAAAGTTCTTCTATATCTGTGATTGTCTTAAGCGTTTGGATTTTTTCCAAGGGTAGTTGTGTCTTTAAAATTAACCCAATATCCTCCTTCGATGGTTTTAATTCTTCTGGAAGGATAGAACTTGTCCAGAGCGTTTCGTCTTCTTTCTCTAACGCTGTAACATGCATAACCAATGTTTTGTTTTCAAAAACCATGGCAAACTTCATGTTTGCCACTTTGTTATAGTGAAAAGTTGATATTACATCCAAAAATTTACTTTTTACGTAAAATCTTATGTTTTTACGTCTAAGTTTTTGACCTTCGGTTAAAAAATGCCTAGAGGGTATATGTTCTTTTTCCTGTTTGTTTCCTAGAGGGTTTTCTGCATGAATTAGTCGATAAGCACTTTCTAATACTTGAGCCCCTGTAATAGATGGATGCCAATTATCTGGTCCCCATTCAAGACATAAAGCTCCATCTGTATACTGATGATCCGACCAGCGACTGTCATCATCAATTGGCTTTACTGTTGGTGGGGTTTGTGGGAATAGATTCGGGTAGCTTAATTTCACTTCATAAATATACTCATGTGCTTTTATTTGAGCTTTTAATACGATACCAGAATCAAGGATCCATTCCACACCCTCTAACCATGTTGATTTAGACTGCATCCGTTCAATTGCTTCTCTCTCTATAGCCAATCGTTTAGGTTCGGATAAAAACCATAGATTCATTAAGCAAATCCTCCTGGCTTTTTTGGTTCAACTGCTTTATTTGGGAATGTTAAAGAAGGCTCTATAGCATTCTTTAACAAGGAGTTAGTATTGTAGGTACCAGATGATGGATAGCGGGAACCAAAAATTTGGCGCCACAATTTTAATGCTTCTTCGTCATCCTCTTCATTAAGTGCTTTTCTTCCAATCTCAGCATGTTTCTTGGCTTTGTTGTAGAAACCTTCAAATGCTGCAAAACTCATACCTGTTGTAACTGAGTTTCCAGACACACCAGGATCATCGATATGTGGTACCATCCCTAGTCCAATATAAAAAGCATATTTATCAACGATTGATTCAAGTGTCCCTACAAACAATTCCCCATACTGTGCTTCATTTCGATCCATACATTCTGCCGTAATGCATTCAATGACAAATCCCTTTGGTTTTTTATTTACAGTTGGATTCTCGCGACGCCACCATTTCATTAACTTAACAAGTGGTTTAAAACGCCCTCCACTATCTTGATTGACTTCTGTTGTCCATTCTGTATGCTGTGGTGGATTTGTTTCAAGCCAATCTTCTTTTTTTCTATCTGGAATATATAAAGTACCTTCCATGCCATTTGGTGCAATAATAGGTACAACATCCATGTCAACGTTACTCGTTTCGATTCCCACGGAACGAGCCTGTTTTCTAATAATAGAGTATTTATTTTTTAGTGTATTGTAGAGAAGATCAATCACATCTTGTGGGTCATCATTTGTAGTGTGATTGGTTACTACTATTATATCAACATCTGGTCTTGCAACATTACCATCTTTTATTTTCGGACGGATGGCAGTATTTCTTTTATAAGATCCTGATAAAAAATCTGTAACATGGTATTTTTTGAAATCATCATCTTTCTTAAGATAATCCCTTAAATTGGTGTGACCATTTTTCGCATCACTCTTTGTTGTTTTACTCGGTTCAATTTCTTGAAGAAGCTTAATAAACTGTGATTGTGTTGCCATATAATCTGCTCCCCCTTTTTACTTATTCTTTATAATTATATTGAATAACCCTATTATAACACGAATATATGTTCTTACAAATAAAATAGAATTTATTTACTGAATATTGCTAACGAAGACGAGTACCAAGTAATGAAAGTAGTAATTCAGCATTATGAAACTATATGTCAAGGTAGTCCATACAAAAACAGAAAACTCCTTTTGGAGACGGAGTAATCATTCACATGAGATTTTACAATAATCATTTTAACCCAGCAACACTAAAAGGGCCTTTAATCGCCATTTGTGAGAGTTTTTCTGCCATATATTCAGGTGAATACTGCATGTCATTCTCCAACCAATAGGAAATAACACCTACATACCCATGTGCCACATAGTAAATGAACAGCTCTTTAGGTATTTCCATTTTATTAGGATTGGGATGAAATTTGTCAAGATAACTTAACATATATTTTTCTATGATTCTTAAAAACTGTTGTTGGAATGAAGAAATTCCATTCTCCCCCATCATTACTTTAAAAAATTCTCCGTGCTGATAAATATATTGCATTGCTCTTAAATAAAATGGATTCGGGATATGTGCTAAGGTTAATTCCTCTTCATTTTTTGGAGCAACTTCTTCTACAAAAGATACTAATTCATCGTTTATAGTCTTATCTAATAAATCATATTTATCGTAAAAATGCGCATAGAATGTGGAGCGATTAATTTGTGCATAAGTTGTTAATTTCATTATTGTAATTTCCTCAAATTCCATTTCCGTGAGAAGTGCTAATAAAGCCTCTTTTAAAAGTTGTTTCGTCTTAATGACACGCAAGTCACTGGATTTGCCCATAAAACATCTCCTCCATTTTTGTTGGTTATTTATATGCTACAAGACAGTTTCAATCCCTTTGTCCTTTAAGCAACAGATTAGACAATTTATTCGGTTGTTACTTTATTATAACCGACTTACAATAAAAGCAACAACATGTTGTCTTGATATTTATTGTTTATTTAGGAGGCGGATTAAGTGAAAACTATTTCAATAAATAAATTAAGCAAATCTTACAAAAAAAATAAAGATGAAAAGTTTTTCGCACTAAAGAATCTTAACTTTGAAGTAGAGAGTGGAACGATTTTTACTTTATTGGGTCCTAATGGCTCTGGAAAAACTACTACCATCAACATGATTAATGGTCTAAATAGACCGACCGAAGGAAAAATAGAAGTTATGAATTTAGATCCAATCAAAGACATGAAACAGGTTCGCAACCTTATAGCTGTTGTACCTCAAGAAACAGCTCTTTATAATGATTTAACCGCGAGGGAAAACTTAATGTTTCATGCACAATATTATGGTATCCCCAAAAAAGAATGGAATACTAGCGTTCAAAGCGCTTTAGAACTTGTAGGTTTAGAAAAAAGAAAAAATGATCGAGTCGGAACATATTCAGGCGGAATGCAACGGAGATTAGCACTTGGAAGAGCATTAATGACATCTCCCGAGATACTATTGCTAGATGAACCTACTTTAGGAGTAGATGTACAATCAAGAAACGCCATCTGGAATCAAATTAGAAATTTGGCAAAGGCTGGAAAGACTGTTGTCTTAACAACTAATTCCATGGAAGAAGCTGAAGCACTTGCAGATCATATTATGATAATTGACCATGGCAAAGAAGTTATTTCCGGAACACCAAAAAGTCTAAAAAGTGAAATTGACACCAATACCCTTTCAATTAGTTTCCAAGACCAAGAAGCTGCCAAAGAAGCTGTAAAGGTTCTTCAAGATACTTACAAACTGAAACAAGATAAAACTGAAATAGAAGTTCGAACAGAAGACAGAACAGAAATTTTTACGATGATGAACCAAATCCATTTCTTAAATGACAAAATCGTTAGTTTTGAAATGAATGAACCAACTTTAAATAATGTCTTCTTGCATTTCACTGGGCGTGAATTAAGAAACTAGGAGGTGTAGGCATGTTTCATGCTATAACAGGAATGGTAAAAAAAGATTTAAAGACATCTTTTAGGAACCCTTCTATGCTCGTTCTGAGTATCATTGTTCCTATAGTTTTTATTTTCCTCTATTCACTTATTTCTCAATTGTCAACAACTAACCCTATTGCTATTGCTCAACATTCAGAGGATGCTGCAAGCAAGGAATTAACGACAATTATGAAGGAAATGGAAATCGAGGATGGACCTTATTATGAGATAATGACGCTTGATCCAGACGAAGCGTTTCACATGTATCAAAATGGTGAAGCTCCGGCTCTCATTGAAATACCTAAAAACTTTGAACAACAATTACAAAAGGGTCAGAATCCAAAGATCAAACTATATGTAAATAATATTAATTCGGATGGAACTAAAAACTTTCAACTTCGACTTTCGCATGCATTATACCAATTTCAAGAAAGTAGAGACAGCGAAAATAATATAGGTATAATTGAGGAATTTTCAACATTTGATAAAGACATATCCATGAAGTTTTATGTATCTATTGGTTTATTAATGTTTGCAGTGATTTATTCCGGGATGGTTAATACAGGTACATTATTAACTAGGGAATGGGAAGAGCGAACAAGTAAAGAAATTTCTTTATCTCCGAGTGGGTTTGCTCCATTACTAATTGCAAAAACCACTACTGCTTTGCTATTGACAACTGTTACAACAGTTTTAGCAATGATTTTAATGGCTTTTACATTGAAATTTCCAATTGCAGATGTATCACTGCCGATTATAGGTTGGCTATTTGTTTTATTTTTAATCGGTGCTTCTCTAGGAGCATTTGCAGGAGTGACGATTCAAAAATCTTTACCGGTTATTACATTGTCAGCAGTCATAGGAATATCGCTTTACTTACTAAGTGGAAATGAATCCTCTATTCGAGGATTTGCTTATGGCGGTCCAATTGAATTTGTTTGGAGAATCTCTAGCTATTTACCAATGTCTTATATAACGGATACAATGAGACTTATTTTTGTAACAGGTAAGAATAACTTACTAACCAGCTCATCCAATCCGTTAACAACTACAACAAGTTTTTATATGAGCATGATTACGATACCAGCGACCATCTTAATATTTGGTTGGGCTTCTATTATCAAATTAAAAAATAATTTGTTTTCTTCTGGAGGTCAGTAAGATAACAAATGCAAGGAGGATAAACATGAAATGGAAAACATGGTTTTATGCAATTTCTGCTGTTAACAAAAGAAATATTAAGCTATTATTACGCCAAAAACAATTCCTAGTTGCCCCCTTCTTAATGCCTATTGTAGTTATGATTTTAACAGCACTTATTATGGGAGCTGGTGGGGATGATTGGCCTGTTGGATTGGTAAATGAATCTGACAGTGTTGAATCAAAAGATTTTATTGAAACTCTAGATACCGTTCATTCAAATATCACACCTTATTTTTCTATTAGAGAAATGGAGTATGAACAAGCTAGTGATGCAGTAAAAAAAGGTAGATTACAAATGTTAATTAGAATTCCAGATGATTTTAAACAATCCCAAACTGTTTATACAGAAACATTTAATATTAATACAGACATGATGAAAAATGTACGATTACGTTTGGAGCATTCAGCTTTAAAACAGCTTGAAAAAAATAATGTGCTTCATGCAGCACCAGAATTAATCACAGAGAAAAAAGAAGATGTTTGGCGTGAGTCCTTTATTGCAGGTAGTAGCGTCTTGCTCGCCTTAATGTTTTCGGCAACCATAACGGCTGCAAATTTATTTTCCTTTGATATAGAGAACCGGACAGTTAAAGAAATATCTCTTACTCCTTTGAGTAATATTTACAGTGGAATTGGGATTATTCTCACATCGGTTTTACTGGCATTTGTCTCAGCAATTTCTACCCTGCTTGTAGGGATGTTTGCTTTTAGATTAGAACCAGAAAATTTATTAATGATTTTTATAGGGATAATTCCTGTGTTAATTGCTTGTGCAATATTAGGAATTATTATTGCTCATTTCCTAAGAAGATACCGAATTATTCAACCTATCATCATAGTTACTTTCATGGCTACCTTCTTTGGAGCTGGTGGTTATTCTAGTGTCGCAGGTTTACCACCAATTGCAAGATCATTTTCAGAGATATGGGCCTTTTCATATATTTTTGAATGGTTCAACCCTATCCTTCACAATTTTAGTGGTGGGTTAGATGTTGTTCAGTATGTATTTTTAATTGTAGCTGCTTTTATTTTTATTGCCATACTACCGATCGTTTATAAAAGAGAACTTTTAGTTAAAAATAGCGGAGGACAATAATCGACTATGTTGATAAACAATTCCTGTGTATATGTTTATACAAAAAAGATACTGCCATACGGTATTAAAAAACGTTAACTAGCAGTGTCCTTTCCAGACGACGGTTTAAATAGTAACCGTCTTTCTTTTTATACGGAATTTATAGATGGTATACAGGGTTGAATTTTTAAGAAGTTGACGACTCCTAAGAGGTAGTCGTAATTGAATATATTGTTATTCAGCAATGTTTTTTTGACACCTTATTAAGAAAATCAAAAATACTATCCACCTATCCTAGATGAAAATGTTTATAATTTTTTTTAGATCATATAAGACGAACTAGTGAAACGCATAAACAGACTGTGCAAGCTGTTTATGTGTTTTTTGTTTATAAAAGAGATTTATAAAGTTTTTTACTAAAAATGCAACTAACAGCCCTTTCGCGTCGGGACTAATTACAAAGGGAGACAAAAGAGCATCGCTCACTTCTCTTCATCACAAAAAAGGGGGTGAGAAAAATGAGAACAACTTCTTTTCAAACTACCATAGAAAACCAGTTTGATTACATTTGTAAGCGTGCGATAGAAGATGAACGGAAAGATTATTTCAAATATCTATCAAGGATTTCAAAACAAGAAGTTTCCTTCTCTAATGCAGGAGAACATCTTGTCAATCAGTTTTCTACTATTGATTTCTATGACATCGATATGCATATGTTTTCATTGTACGGTTCTAGTATTGGAATAAAAAACGAATTACTAAGTGAAGCATTGAAATGTTTATCAGATAAAAAGCGTACCATTATTTTGCTGTATTATTTCATGGATATGAATGATACGGAAATCTCAAAGTTATTAAATTTAAGTCGTTCTACAATCTATCGTCACCGAACTACTGGACTAGCCATTATTAAAGAATTTATGAAGGAGCATACAGAATGAAAATAACATATCCGATGGTTCCCTTCTCTTTAATTGTACAAGCAACAGATGGTGATACAGAAGCGATTTCCTACATTGTAAGACATTATAGAGGGTATATCTCAAAACGCTCCTTACGTCCCATGAAAGATGAATATGGGAATCAACTATTAGTTGTGGATGAAATGCTACAGGGTAGAATGCAAACTAGACTGATCACCAAAATTTTATCTTTTGAAATTAAATAATCAATTCTCCATTCGCGGAAGCGTGCTGGAGCGTTACACGCTTCCTGATTAGTAGTTTGTCATTCTATTAAAGCATATTGATCCCAGTATATTTTGATAGGCTGACAAGCCGATGTTCTTTGACAGCTGAATAAAAAGTGATCGAATACATTTCGATAGAGAATGAGCCTACGGACTGATACGCCATGACTTTGCAGATAATGAAAAACGAGCGATTCTTTTCAGTGATCCGTAAGTTACTTTTGGACAAGTTACTGCCATGACTTCTCTATCGTGATAATGATACTCCTGTACAGCCACAGTCCGAGCGTTAGCCGCCACAGGCAATGGGTATAGCTGCATGTGAACCATGCAGGGGTGAAATTCCCGTGAGCTTAACCAAAGCTGTTCGATTACTTATATATTATTTGATTTGGGAGAAGTTGTAGATCATACAAAGTATATACTCTAAATGCAACATAAAATTCATTTATTTTAAATAGTGCGTTATAATTATAGGCGAATATTGGAGTTTTCCTAGCCTATAATGGAAAGGAGTATCAATGATAACAGTCACTAAAAAAGACTTAATTGAGCTAGGATACGGAACTTCTTTTTCAGCAGATATCATTAAAAAAGCAAAAGAATTGATGATTACAAAGGGGCATTCCTATTATGAGTCTAGAAAGCTAGATAGAGTCCCTCGTGAAGCTGTAGAAGAAATTCTGGGAATCAATTTTTCGGATGACAACAGGTCTGATTAGTTTTTGCACGGTAAGGAGTAAAAACTATGGCTAAAGATCCGATTAAAAAAGCGAAAAATGGCACTTACTATTTTCGTGCAAATCTAGGATATGATTCTAAAGGGAAAAAGATTCAAAAATATCGTAGTGGATTTACTACTAAAAAAGAAGCAAGAGAAGAATACTCGAAGCTACTACTTATGAAACCAGAAGAATTAAGTGAAAACAAGAACAAAATGTTGTTTGAACATTATATCTTTGAAATTTTTCTTCCTTGGTATAAGACACGAGTAAAGCTTAGAACATATGAAAATCGTTTACCAAGTATTAAAAAGCATTTTCCTTACTTTTACAAAATGGCTGTTTCTGATATTGAGCCTATTGATGTACAAAATTGGCAATTGAAATTATCGAAAAACCTAAAATCTTCATATGTAAGAGCAGTTCAAGGATTGTTTTCTGTTGCTATGGATAGAGCGATAGTATTGGGAATAACAACAACAAATCCTTCTAAGATTATTGGAAATGTAAAAAAGCAAAAGACAAAGATTGACTTCTGGACAAAAGAAGAATTTGAAAAAGTAATCTCTTTCATTTATAAAAAGGATTACTACCAACATTTCCTTTTTGTTTCTTTATGGTTCTTGTTTATGACAGGAATGCGAATTGGTGAAGCTACCGCCATTCAATGGGAGGATGTTGATTTTGATTCAGGGATACTAACCATCAACAAAAATCTTTATTACAAGAACCAAAGTAATTATAGATTTGTTGAACCGAAAACAAAAGCGAGTGTTCGACACATTGTCCTTGATGAATGTACACTAAGTATTTTAGCAGAATGGAAAAATGTGCAACAAGATCTTATCAAAACAGATTTTGTGATGAGTTACAATGGCATTCCAACACAAAAACATACTCTCTCACATGCTATTGAGCGTTACGCTAAACTAGCTGGGATTCACCGAATTAGAATTCATGGATTACGGCACTCTCATGCTTCGTTACTTATTAGTATGGGAGAAAACCCACTCATCATTAAAGACCGTCTAGGACATGAAGATATTGAAACGACTTTAGGAACATATGGACATCTTTATCCTAATAGTAACTTTGAAGTGGCCAACAAACTAAATGGAATCATAGCATTCAAGCAAGCAGAACAAAACTATGATTCCTCACCGAAAAATCAATTCACTGTAGAATTTTAAGAAAATAAAAACAAAAAGTGCAATAAAAGTGCAATGAAAAATAAAAAAGAGCCACAAACCCTTGATACACAAAGGTTTCTAGCTCTCCTACAACTACTCCCACTCAATCGTCGATGGCGGCTTACTCGTCACATCATAAACTACACGGTTAACCTCTTCGATCTCCGTCACAATTCTACTCGAAATCTTCTCAAGCACGTCCCAAGGAATTCTCGCCCAGTCCGATGTCACACCATCAACTGAATTCACGGCACGAATGCCAACCGTATGAACATAGGAGCGTCCTCCATCTTTCACACCAACACTGCGGATGTTAGGGAGGATGGTAAAGTATTGCCAGATTTCACGGTCAAGGCCTGCTTTTGCGATTTCTTCTCTTAAGATTGCATCAGACTCCCTTACAATCTCAAGCTTCTCTTCAGTCACTTCGCCGAGTACACGGATACCAAGTCCTGGCCCTGGGAATGGCTGTCTCCAAACAATATGATCCGGGATGCCAAGTGCCGTTCCGACAGCGCGGACTTGCTGCTTAAATAATGTTTTAAGCGGTTCGATCAATTCAAATTCCATTTCTTCTGGCAGGCCGCCGACATTATGATGGGATTTGATTATTTTTGAACCATCCGTTCCGCTTTCCATAATATCGGTGTAAACTGTTCCTTGTGCAAGGAAACCGATGTCCTCTAATTTCGCAGCTTCATCGTCGAATACATAGATAAACTCATTTCCGATAATCTTTCTCTTCTGTTCTGGGTCTGTGACACCTGCTAATTTAGATAGGAAACGATTCTTTGCATCTACTTTGATAATATTCATATGGAAATCTTCTGCGAAAACTTCCATCACTTGATCCGCTTCATTTTTACGCAATAAACCATGGTCGACAAAGATACATGTCAGTTGGTCACCAATTGCTTTATGCACGAGCGCTGCTGCAACAGAGGAATCAACCCCGCCACTCAAGGCACAAAGCACCTTTTGATCGCCGACTTGCTCTTTTATCTTTTGCACTTCTTGCTCAATAAACTCTTCTGCATTTAATTCATTTGGTTTCATTGTGATTGCTCCTGTCTGCTATCTAATATTCTCATTTTACTAACCAATGGAAATCGGGTCAACCCATAATTGTTTTCAGCAACTTTTTCCAGGTGGTTTTTAGTTTGTTCATTTCTTTCGGATTGAATTCATTACGATAAAGCATTCGTTCATAATAAGCGGTCAACATTCGCATTTCACCTGTTCCATAATGGGCATCCACTCGTTTCGCATATTCACGTAATGTCTGGTCATTTTTTCGTTCATTTCCTTCGTGATCTAGAACCGTGAGTAAATGAAGATATGCTTCTTGAAATGCTTCCTGACTCTGGTTGCGATTAAGTTTCATGGCTAGGAGCTTCGTTTTTATATTGAAACGGTACTTATACAGTACGAAGAAAATCAATAGAGCTACTAAAACAATAAGCCCACACTGCCACCAGGCAAGACTGAAATTATGATTAGAAGGACTAGCCATTGCTGGTGTTGTTTCCTCTTCTTCCAGTTCCCTTTCAGTTTCAGGTAATTCTGTCTCTGGAGCGTCAAGTACGTCATCATAAGCATCAAAATCTTCGGTATCTGTATTCGCCTGATCCGCATGGAATTCCGTCAAGTTCGAGAAGCCTTGAGTCGGTTCAAAGGAAACCCAACCAGACTCTGGAAAGTACACTTCCACCCAGGAATGGGCATTGGAATTCGTCACTTCATAAATATGATAATTATCCCGGTTTCCTTCACCAATTATCTCTCCGCCGGTAAAACCTTTCACCCAGCGAGCCGGAATATCGAGGGTCCGAAGCAAGACGACCATAGATGTCGAGAAGTTATCACAATAGCCAACCTGTGTTTCAAAGAGAAACTGATCAACATAATCATCATCCTCGCCCGGAACGGCAACTCCTGTCGTCTGATACGTAAAATCGTGACTGCTAAAATAGCGTTCAATCGCGCGTGTTTTCTCATACCGGCTCTCATAACCTGCCGTTATCTCCTCCGCAAGTTCAGCAACGCGACCTGGAAGTGTATCGGGCAGATGAAGATATTCCGCCATTTCCTCTTCATCATTTCCCGGGTCTTCCCGTAATGCAGTTAAAGAATAAGACGTCCGGTCATAGGCTAGCTGATAAAAGCCAAGTCTCAGTGTTTCCCCGTTTTCACGAGCTTCGATTGACTCTGTGATCTGATCAAGGAATAGATCTGGTTTAGGCATTGGTGCCATGAATTTTTTTACCCCATACGGATAAACTAGTTTTTTTAAATTTTGTCCCTCTTGAAACTCTATTAATGCAGTCGATTCTTCGGTCTCCACGTTCCCGTGATACATATCCAGATGAATTTCTCCATCTTGTTGTTTGATATAGTCATGATCAGCAGATGATTCCCAGCCTTTTCCGGTATAAATTTCTTTTGTTTCTATTCGCCAATATTGATCTTGGTCAGTCTCCGCATGAAAAACCGGCGTATCATCCTGGATAAAGGAGCCGCCAAGTTGCGAATCATCTTCCCCGTAGCCAACCTTCTGTATGGTACCACTACCAGAACCGCCGACCTGTTCTGCAGCACCTTCAAGAAACGGTACTGGATCCGGCCATTGGGGATCAAGCTTAGGTGCGACAAGGCCAAGCAAGACGGAGAAGACAAGTGTAAGCATAATAGGCAGAATCCATTTTGTTTTTTGCTTAATCCGGTCGAGCGATATTTTCTCTCTTTCTAGGTCGCGGTTAAAGTTCGTAATCGCGAGGGAAACTAAAGAAATAATAAAGATTCTTATGATCGCAAATTTCGCGTCATACAGTGTAAATGTATCCAACACCGTAATGTAGACGAAAGTCAGGAAGATGAATAAGAAAATTCGCTTCATCTGCACAAACCAGTAATGCAGCAGGTAACTCATTAACCAGATTAGGAGTAAAAAAAGAAAACTCCGGAATAATGGGCTTAAATAATACCAATCCTGGCTAATAAATATATTCGCGTTCATCGTAAATTCCAGTAAAAAATAGTTCAACCACTCCCTGCTAAGGAAGGTCATATCAAAATAAAGTCCATTCAAAATGAATAAAAGTCCAAAGCCTTTCAGCAAAAAGCTTGCCCACCATTTCAACTGCAAGAGCGAAATAAAAAAGCAAAAAATCGTATAAATTACAAAAACCGCGATACTGCTCGTGTCTGTCACCTGTTCAATCGGATAAAGCCACTCCAGAAAAAGGACGAGCCCACCGAGGTAAAGGATGACATTATAAATATTTGACTTGGTCACGTTCTGTTGCTCGTTCATCGAATACTCACCTCAAGTGGGGTTGTAAGCCATTCTTTTTCCGTTAATAAATGGATTGCTATTCCAGATTTTTTTATCTGGGCAATCATGTCCTGTTCTTTTTCCAGGATAAACTTTGAACCTTGAATATAAAAAATCACAATTTGTGCGGTACGCTGTCTTAACTCTTGAATCGTTTGCCGGAAGAAGTCGTCCACCGTAGACGTGATAATCACGAGTCGCTCCATTCGCTTCTCAGTCAGCATCAATTCTTTTAAAGCACCTGAAAAAGGACCATCTCCGTCTGGCTGTATCTTCGTCAAGTAATAGCGAATATCACTTTTCCCCTGATTGGATTCTCTTAGCGTAAATTCTTTCGTTTCTTTTCCGACTGTTAATAATTCAATATTAGTTGTTCCTTTTCCCAGTTTTTTAATGAGTGACAGAGTAAGTTCGACACTCGCTTCAAAGGCTAATGGGTTTTTTCGTTTAGGAATGCATGCATCAAGAAGAATGAAGAGACTATCGCTTCTTGCTTGTTCGAACTCTTTCGTCATGACGGATTGATTTTTTGCCGTCTGTTTCCAATGGATCCAAGAAAAGCGGTCGCCTGGAGCGTATTCACGTACACCCGTTGCAACATTCGTATTTTCTAACTGGAAAAGATTGACGACTTGCTGCCCCTGTTCAAAGCTGACAGCACGGTCCAAGAGCCTAATCTCCCTTGTGTTCGGCTGGACGATCAGCTCGTCTTGCACCGGAAAGATATGTTCCTTTTTCACAAATCCAAAGACATCGCTAATGAAGACACGTACGCCTTGCAGCTCAAGCTCTCCTCTAGGGAGATTTTCTAAGCGGTAGGAAATCTCTAGCTGCTTTTTAAACCCGATCATTTTCATTTTTTTCACCGTGCGATCGATCGTTACATGATCCGGTTCATTTAAAAATGCATAGTCGTGATGCAACCTATTCCAAGTTGCTGGCATAATTTCTTCCACCACTCCGTAATAAAGCGGTAGAGGAAACTTTCTTTCCAGGTGGATCGTTACATCTATCGCGTCACCTGCCTGGACGATTCGTCTCGGTAGCGTTCGACTCACTTTCCAATGATTCAATGGATAAAATAAGAGACATAGGTGATAGAGCAGGATTGGAAGGTAGCTGTAGAATAAGAACCAGCTGACAAATCCACCTTGGAACATCGCGTAGGAAAATAATGCAGCAAGCAGAATGAGAATGAATAGCAAGTTTCCAATGAATCTAATTGTGACTTTCATCAGTCCGATTCCCTTCGAACCGGGATATGTGTTGCTCGTAATATCGATTCCATGATGTTTTCGCCCGTTTCACCGTTGAATTTCGCATCTGATGTAAGGATGATCCGGTGTCTAAGTACAAACGGAGCTAAATATTTCACATCATCAGGAAGCACATAATCACGGTCGTGAATGTACGCGTATGCTTTCGCTGCTTTCATTAGTGCAATCGAACCGCGGGGACTAACGCCAAGGTAAATGGCCGGGTGTTCCCTTGTGCCGTTTACAATATTCACGATATACGTGTGGATCGAGCGGTCGACATACACATCATCCACTTCAGCTTGAATCATCGTTAGTTCTGCATTGGACATGACGGCTTGAATGGTTTCAATCGGGTGCTTTAACGAGGTTTTCTCCAACAGGTCAATTTCTTCGGCAAAGGCCGGATAGCCCATTTTTAACTTTAAAATAAACCGGTCCAACTGCGCTTCTGGCAGTGGATAAGTCCCTTCATACTCAATCGGGTTCTGGGTTGCCATGACAAAGAATGGTTGGTTTAGTGTAATCGTGCGGCCGTCAACACTGACACTTTGCTCTTCCATCGCCTCAAGAAGTGCGGACTGGGTTTTCGGAGAGGTGCGGTTAATCTCATCCGCTAAAATAATATTCCCTAAAATCGGACCACCCCGGAATTCAAACTCCATTTCTTTCGGATTATATATGGAAATTCCAGTAACATCGGACGGAAGTAAGTCCGGGGTGAATTGAATCCGTTTAAAATCACAATCTAATGATTTCGCTAATGTCCGGACGAGCATCGTTTTCCCAACACCTGGAACATCCTCTAGTAGGACATGCCCCTTCGCAAGTAAAGCAACTAAGCTGAGGGTAATAACTTCCTCTTTCCCAATAATTACCTGGTTCATATTCTGAATGACTGGATTAATCTTTTCATTATAAACGATCACTTCTGCCATCTTATCCAACCCTCTCTCAACTTCTATATATCAAGCTATTGTTCTAGCATTTAGTATGTAACAGATTATTAGTAATTATACCATCACTATACAAAAAAAGAGTAGTGATGTAAAAGGAAGATAGCTGGATTTATTATAGTTCAGGGGACGCAAAAGAATGTAGGCTACAGGGTGAGGTTAGGATGTTAGAATTTGCGAGATTAGATCATCGGTATTCTAGCAAAGTAGCGAGAATCGGTGGCATTTGAGCGATTAAATCAGCCTTATTCAAGCGAAAGTGCGCAAAATCCGGGCATTCAAGCGATTAGAGAAGCGATAAGCATCCAAACAAGCATACTCGTCCACCTTCATAGATGTAAAAAACAAAAAAGCAGTGAACCATCACATCGTCCACTGCTTTCATCATTTATTTTACAAAATATGGATTCCCTTTCAATCCAATCCAGTGATCCGTCTGCTCGAGCTCGGAAGCAAGCTTCAGCAAGCGATGCTCCTCACCCTTCGAAGCAATCACTTGAACACCAAGCGGCAATCCTTCTTCCGATAAGTAAACAGGCAAGGACATCGCCGGCTGACCCGTCAAGTTAGCAAGCATGCCAAATGGCGTATAGGTCAAGCTCGGCAGGAACATATCGTAAACAAGCTGCTGTTGTTCGTCTTTCGTTCCTTTATGAATATCGCGCAGGAACGCCTCTTTCTTCTCCCCTGTCACTTCAAGCTGTCCAATTTTCGGAGCGATATCCGCTGTCGCAGGAGTAATATAGAAATCATACGTTTCATGCAGTGCCGCCATCTGAGCAGCTGCTGTATCCCAGGAAGCAAGACTTGCGGAGAAGTCTGCTCCGGAGATGGATTTTCCGGCAACATGCATCATCCAACCCTCAAGCTCGATATCATCTTCCGTCAACTCTCGACCGAGTGCCTGCTCCAAACCTTGCACGGTCATATTCATTTCACCGCTATTCATGATGTAGTAATCCTTCATCAATTGTATGCCATCTACACCATTCGTGCGTTCATCCACCTCATGCCCTTCCGACTCAAGCCAATTCACGACTTTCATGACGGCATTCTTCGCATCGTCTGACACCGGTGTGCCAACTGGAGACTCGGTGGTAAATGCAACTCGGAGCGGCTTTTTCTGACCGCCCTTCAAACTGTCCAAATAATGATCTACAAAAACAGGTGCATGGAAAGCCGCTTCTGGTTGGAACGTCTGCAACTGATCCATCATCGCTGCTGCGTCACGCACGGTTTTCGTCAGCATAAAGTTAATCGATGCACCTTGCCAGTCACGCCCTGCACCGGGACCAACTGGCATTCTTCCTCTTGTCGGCTTCAGACCAAATAATCCAGAGAAAGACGCCGGGATACGAATCGATCCCCCACCGTCACTCGCACCGGCAACAGGTACCACGCCGGAAGCAATTGCGGCTGCCGCTCCCCCGCTGGAACCACCCGGTGAATACTCGGGATTCCACGGGTTACGGGTTGGCCCATATAATTTTGGTTCGGTAATATTTTTTAAAGCAAATTCGGGTGTATTCGTATGCCCTAAAAATACAAACCCTGCTTCTCTTAGTTTTCTTACAAAATGAGATTCTACTTCAGCAACATAATTTGCAAGCAGTTTCGAGCCGGAGCTTAAAATTTCCCCGGGAAGTGATTGGGATACGTTTTTAAGCATCGTTGGCACACCGGCAAAGGGCGCCTTCCCTACTTCTATCTCTTCTGCTTCTGTTAATGCTTTGTCTTTCCGGATACTTGTTGCTAGATTCAAGTCTGGTTGGACTTCCTCCAAGCGATTCAGTGCTATTTCAGTTAATTCTTTCGGTGACACTTCTTTTCTTTCTAATAGTTCAGCTAAGCCTACTGCGTCATAGTGTACATATTCTTCTGTTTTCACTTCATCACCTCAAGTAAAAATTTGGCATTGCAACTTCACTATATCGTAATCTAGTCTTTTTTCAATATAAAAGCCTCTTTCTCTATGTCGACATAAAGAGAAAGGGGTGTTGGTTCCGTGATGCCTAATAGTCTTCTAAACTCGGCAGGGATTGTAATCGAACCTTTCGTTGAGACATACCGCTGATTTTTCTTGTCATCGAGGCCTGAATGGTAAATCCAAATTTCCTTTCCTTTTAGATGGATCTCAAGTAATGTACCCGGTTCAAAACCGAATTTTGTCCGTTCTTTTTTAGGCAGATTAATAATACCCGATTTATCGGATGCTCTCACTTTTTTCAGGAAAATCATACTGTTCACTCCTATGCTTCTTGGATTCCTGCTGTACCAATATGAAAAAACTCACTCAATCATTCCAATAGAACGCACAGGAAAAGAAATCTGTAAATGGATTATACAATGGGAAGTAGACGGTCGAGTTGAATCGTGGATGCTGTTACATGACTATCATAAGCAAGAATGCGTACACCTAGATGTTCCGCCTCTTGTAAAGCCTCGTGAAAATGGGGGTCCATGACGCGATGTGACGTAAATGAATGACAGCCTTTCATCTGGATGACAAAAAGAACCGTCGCCTCATAGCCTTCTTGCACTGCTTGAATAAGTGTTTCCACATGCTTCGTTCCTCTTGTTGTCGGAGCATCAGGAAACATTGCAAGCCCGTCTTGTTCTAACGTGACACCTTTCACTTCGATAAAACCACCGCGCTCATCCCGGTAATAAAAAAGATCAAACCGACTGTTTCCGAAACGCGCCTCACGTTTCAAATCTCTTATTCCATGAAACTCTTTTATTTTTCCCGCGGCAAGTGCATCATAAACAAGCTTGTTCGGAATCTGTGAATCAATGTTAACCCAGCGTTCTTCCTTACCTGCTGCAATGATGGAAAAGCGGGTTTTCCGATTTGGATTATCTGAAGTTTCTAAAGAAAGCGGAACACCAGGCTTTAAAATTTCTGTTAAACGACCTGTATTTTTTATATGGACTTTTTCAAGTTCCCCATTAATATAAACTTCAGCGACAAAGCGGTTTAACTTCTTCGCAAAAATTCCTTCCACGACCTTCCCGTACTTCATCTCTACACATCCAATCCACTTGGGTTCCTATAAAATATTTCTAATTCCTCATTTTAGCATATCATGTTCTGCTCATTAGAGAAATTTTCATCACGTATTAACGGTCTGTAATACCCCCACTTCTAAACATGAGGGAAGCCCATTATGTGAGGGGTGGGGATAACAGTTCGTAAATCCCTGATTCTGTTCAACTAACATTCAGTGGGGAGAAGGGATCCCCACTGAATGAAGTTTCACTTTATGGAGTAAGTATTTGTATTTAGCAATCTTTCCGCTTATGATAGTACTATATATTTTCTGTAAAACTCTGACAACTCAACTGGGAGAATGGAGGAATCCATCTTGATGACCTATACGATTGAAAAAACAAATACGAAAATTATTCCGCTGGAAGTGCCAGCACCTAATACGTTAAAGAGCATTAACTTTTATTTACTTCAAAAAAATGACCGGACGTTTTTAATCGATGCTGGCCTTGATAAAGATACCTACTGGGAATACTTACAGCAATCCATGCAAGCAAACGGCATCCGGTTCCGTGATTTGACGGCAATTTTATTAACGCATCATCACTTCGACCACGTGGGGCTTGTTCACCGGATTTCTAAAGAATACGATACTCCGGTCTATATCCACCCCTACGCACTACCGAAGATAAAAGGAGACCCGGAATTTTTATATAAAAACTATACATTCTTCGCTGATTTACTGAATAAATTAAATACTGGAGAATTCGGAGCAGAACAGGTAAAGGCTAGATACAAGCGGCAAATGAACAATCCGAAAACAGCTTTAAACTGGAATGTGAAAGCAATTGAATCAAGTACACTATTCGACTTTGAAGTGATTGAAATCCCCGGACATGCGCCGGATCAAGTTGCGTTTTATTTACCAGAAGAAAGTATTATCTTCATCGGGGATTTATTAATCGATCATTTAAGGAGTAACGCCTTTGTCGAACCAGCACTGGATGGTAGCCGAATCCCTGCCCTTACGCAACACGTAGCTTCGCTTGAAAAAATTATCGAGCTCAATCCGGAAACTGCCCTTTCTGGACATGGGAAGGTCATCTATGAACCTGCTAAACTAGCAAAGAGAAGGCTTGATGCGATTGAAGCAAAAGCAAAAAGCATCAAGTCCATCATCGAAGCAGGCATTACAACCGGAAGGGAAATCGTGAAAAAACGGCACCCAAACAAATACGAAGATATCTTCTTCACGCTCATGTCCGACACGCTAAGCTTCCTCGACTACCTCGAAACAAAAGGCCAACTAACCAAAAAAGAAAAAAACGGAATCTGGCACTGGGACACGGGGTCAGAGAATTTGTCCCAAAAACACTACGGTAAATGGCAATGAAAGGAGTCTACACATTGGAACAACTATTACAACATTTAAAAGAAAACTTAACAGAAGATCAGGTAACAACGAATAAAACCGTAAGAGAATTACATGGTCGCGACGAAACATATCTTGCAGAGAGTCTACCGGACGTTGTCGTCTATCCGAAATCAACAGCAGACGTTGCCCACATTATTAAAGTTGCCCAAAAGTTTAATACACCTGTCACCCCTTTTGGAGTCGGGTCCAGCCTAGAAGGTCATATCATTCCGTACAAAAACGGAATCACAATTGACTTCTCTTTAATGAATAAAATCTTAGAAATTAAAGCTGAAGACTTGCTCGTGAAGGTCCAGCCTGGTGTGACGAGGGAACAGCTCAATAAAGAACTGAAAAAACACGGATTGTTCTTCACCGTCGATCCAGGAGCAAACGCAACACTTGGAGGTATGGCTGCAACGAATGCAAGTGGTACAACTTCTGTTAAGTATGGTGTGATGCGAGACCAAGTGAGAGATATGGAAGTTGTTCTTGCAGATGGCAGCATTATCCATACAGGAAGCTTAGCAACGAAATCATCTTCCGGCTATCATCTGAACGGACTTTTCGTCGGGTCGGAAGGTACACTCGGCTGTTTCACGGAATTAACATTGCAAGTATACGGAATTCCTGAGCATATTGTAGCAGCCCGCGCGGTATTCCCGGATCTCTCCGATGCTTTCCAGGCTGTAACATCAATTTTACAAGCTGGTATTCCAATTGCACGGGTAGAATTTGTCGATGAAGCATCGATCGTTCAATTAAATAAATTCAGCGATACAGATTACCCGGCAGTCCCGACACTTTTCCTTGAGTTCCATGGGAATGCAGAAGGTCTCAAGGCAGACCTCGCCTTTGCAAAAGAAATTATGGAAGATCAGAGCTGTCAGGAGTTTATTTCTGAATCGGATACAGCAGCCCGCAATCACTTATGGGAAGCTCGTCATAACTTGGCCTATGCCTTTGCTCATGATTATCCAGGTAAAAAAATGATGCTCACCGATGTAGCCGTACCGATTTCGGAACTAGCGAACGCTGCAATTTATGCACGACAGGAAGTTGATAAATTAGGGATACCGGGCGGAATTGTTGGGCACGTTGGGGACGGAAATTTCCATTCCATTCTAATGATTGATTTGGATAACGAAGAAGAGATCAGGAAGGCAAAAGAATTCAACAAAAACATTGTTCTCTATGCGCTGGAACGCGGTGGAACTTGTACGGGTGAACATGGTGTCGGGATTGGGAAAAAGCCATACCAAGAGCAAGAACATGGTGCTTCTCTTGAAATAATGAAGCAGGTTAAGAAGACATTAGACCCGAATAACATCTTAAATCCAATGAAGATTGTAGATATCGATTAAGCGAAAGAAACGCATCGCAGCGGCTCAAACCCTTGAACCGTTGTGACGCGTTTTACTTTCCTCTAACCTATAAAATATATTTATCGATTTCTTTCACAAGGTCGACAAGCTGCGGTTTACTCACTTGTGCACTTGCTCCGACCTTTTCCCCCTTATGATATAAATCATCCGTGATCAGGGAGGAGAAAATAATGACCGGGATACCTTTCAGACGATTATTTTGCTTTATCCGGTGGGTCAGATGATGCCCGTCCATCTGGGGCATTTCAATATCTGTCAGTACAAGCTGCACGATTTCTTCGGGATCGACCGATTGATCCTTCGCAAGTACTTCCAAATACTCCCAAGCTTCCTTCCCGTTTTGAAAAACTGTCACATTATCATAGCCGGATTTTTCCAATGTATCTTTAAGCAATGCCCGTAATACACTTGAGTCTTCTGCGAGAATAATTTTTTTCATCGTGCGTTCCCTCGGCCCTAACGCTTTAATACTGTCCACATTCCCGCCTAATTCCGGATTGATTTCGACGACAATTTTCTCAATATCAAGGAAGACCGCGAGCGTGTCATCATTAAGTTTAATCAAGCCTGTCGCATACGGTTGGTTACCTGTGGCGAGTTCGCTCGGCTTCTCAATTTGCTCCCAGGAAATCCGGTTGATACGCTTCACTTTATGAACCCGAAAGGCAATCTTGATCTGGTTTAGTTCGGCGATAATAAAATGATCTTGCTCTGGATTTATCGAATCCTCTTTATTTACAATGTCTGAAAGCTTGACTACAGGTATGATTTCTCCCCTCAAGTGGATGACACCTTCTACATAGTCAGGAGCTTTCGGAATGCTTGTAATCGGAATAGGAGTGATGATTTCCCTCGTTTTCAGCACATTAATCGCAAAGGTTTCATCCCCTAATTCGAAAAGGATAATTTCCAGTTCATTCGTTCCGCTTTCTAATAAAATTCCATTGTTTATACTTTTTGTCATACCGATTCTCCTATCTCTAATACGTGAGATATTTTACACTATATTTTACGGTGTTGCCACCATATTTTCAATCGATATTGACATGAAGCATTTTATATATCAAAATCCCATCGCTGTGACCTGGTAAATTCTAGCGGTTTTTTTCATAATATGCAGCTCTCCAACCGGTGGAAATAGCTTTTTCCAGAAATCTGATTCATTACGATGTATGTTCCGCGAGACGTGAATCGGTGCTTTCTCTCATTTGCTTTTTCCGCTCGGTCATTCTTAAATAAAGGTTATTGCCGAGTAAGGAGACGATGATGAACAATGTACCGATATAATCATACGCAGTCAGGCTAGTGCCTTGGATAAATGAAATGGTCAGCGTTGTGATTGGTACAAAGTTAATGAATAATAGCGCATTAATCGGTGACAAGATTGTCACCCCGACGTTCCAGCCTACAAGTGCAATAACTCCGGGGAAAATTGTCATAAATGCCAAATGTGGACTCGTCAGAACTAGCGTCTCAACTGTTGGAACTGAAACATAGCCGGTAAGAGTTAAGATAGCAACGATAACTACCGCAGTTCCTGTCCCTAGCAAACAACTTAACGTGGAATAGCGTAAGGCAGACCAACCAGCAAACCGTGGTCCCCCCATCGTATAGACAACCCAGCCAATCACTGCAATCAATATTAACAAGGATGGAAACATATTGCTCGTTGCGCCGAGGAATGATTGGATATCTCCCTTTGTAATAACCAATACCGCCCCGACAAAAGCAAGAACGACGAATCCTAAGGTAAGACTTTTCGGTAAGCTTTTATATAGCAAGGAGACGATCACGATGGAGATCATCGGCATTAATGCTTCCATGACCGAAGCAACCATGATTCCAGACTCCCCTAATAAGTCTTCTCCCCAGAAGATCAGCAAATTATAAATGGTAAATGCCATTGTACCGAAAAACCATAGTTGTTTTCCATTTCCTTCCAAACGGAAAGCCTGCTTCCCTTCTTTCCATAATAAAAACGCCACTAAAATGACGCTTACACCTACATAACGAATAATAGTAAAATAAAATGGATCAATATGTTGAAACGCCGAATGGGCAACTGGGAACATCGCACCCCAGGATGCCGCGGCGATAAAACAAAGAATTGCTCCAAACCACAAACTCTTTCTCATTCCTGCCCTTTTCCCCTCTCTCTATCTATTCTATTACGATTGTCTAACACTGTAGGTATCTTGTAAAACGAATTAAAATGATGACATCCATCACTTTAAGTGATACCATTGAGTTGCTATAAGATTGAGGAGGAAAGTCATGGAATTAAAGGATTTGGAAATATTCCAAGTTGTGGCGAAGAAAGGGACGATTACAGCTGCAGCGAAAGAACTTCGCTACGTCCAATCCAATATCACATCTCGGATTCAGAAATTGGAAGAAGAATTGAACACACCCTTATTTAATCGCCACCATCGCGGTATGACTCTGACACCTGAAGGAAAAAAGCTTTTGACATATAGTGAGGACATTACGTTGCTCGCCAAGGAAATGAAAAAAGCAGTGCAAAGTAAAGAAGAACCTGCCGGGAGACTCGAAATTGGCACAATCGAAACAGTCTTTCAACTGCCGAATATCCTTGCTTCTTTCGTTAAAAAGTACAAAAATGTCAATTTGTCGCTATATTCCGGAGTGACCGACCATTTGGAAAAACAAGTATTGGACCACCAGTTGGACGGTGCCTTTGTAACAGCGGGGAATTTCTCTCCAGAAATTGTGGCACATGAAGTGATTGAAGAGGAACTTGTACTCATCGCCCACCACCAAGCAGATTTGACCGATGCAATCCAGGAAGAGCCGGTTCTTTGTTTTTCAAAAGGATGTGGATACCGGGCCCGTCTGGAGTCTTGGTATGAGGATGAGAATATTCATCCGAAGAAAATTATGGAGTTCGGTACATTAGAGACGATTCTCCGTAGTGTTGTCGTTGGACTGGGCATTGCCTTTGTTCCGAGATCATCCGTAAGTCATTTGGAAGAAAGCGGACTGATCTCCAGTTATTCTTTACCGGATGCATATAATAAAGTGAAAACAATGTTCATTCGGAGAGAAGATACATTCCTTACAAATACATTGCAGAAGTTTATTGAAACAATTGAAACGAATAAAGATATGGAGATTCATTCGCTTAAATATTAATACGAGGGACAGTTTTGCTAGTCATTATATTTACCTACTTTAAAATCTTACTACCTTCATAAACTATTTTAATTGACTATAATTAGTAGTCCTAATAATCCTATAACGCAAACTGTACTAATTATAGCTAAGACATTTAAGACTTTATTTATTTTCTGTTTCTCTTTAAATATTTTGCAGAGTATAAAGTAAACCCCAATGCCTACCATTCCACCTAATGTATTACCTATAAAATCTGTGATATCAGATGCACCAATGGCAAATACGAATTGAAGTACTTCAAACAACAAACTTACACTCGCTATTGGTGCAATTTTTTTCAAAAACGACCAATTTGGCTTCAACATGCTCAAATAAATTCCAAAAGGTATAAAAATAATGATGTTTAAAATAATCTCATCAAAATCAATTTGATTATTAATGATCGTCGAATCTGCAAAAGGGACTATATTAATATTTCTCATGTAAGGCAATTCATAAGAAGATAAAGCCAATTTAAACAAGATAATCCAAGTTAATGCAAGCAGATAGATAACTAGAAGACTAATAGTTATTACCCGTTGACGCCTTTTGATTTTTTCCACATTAAGCCGCTCCATCTGTTACCACCTTTTCCATTGTAAGAAGCATCGTACGGAGATAAACACTATACCCTGCTCCACCATTAAAACTACTTTCCCTAAATCTACTACCAGGTGGGGATATACGGTCCATAAAACTCTAACATTCAGTGGGGAGGGAAGGATACCCCACTGAATGAAGTTTCACTTTATCTAAGTCCATCATCCATATGGGCAAATCCGATGTCTGTATCAACCGCTCCGTAAACTTTCGATGTTGCTATATTTTCTCCCTGAAGCCAGCGAGAGAAATCAAATATAGTTGGTTCTCGATTTTCTCCAAGCGCAAGCCACGCTTGTTTTTCTTTTGGTAAATACGCAGACGTATGAATTGTTCCGGCCCAGCTTTTATATTGTTTGGAAAATACACCTTGCTCCGGATCATTCATAAAACGGAAGGCTTCCGCTACACTACCAAGAACTTCTTTTTCTGATATTTTTTCCAACCGGGCTTCAGAATCAACTAAATGCCGACGGTTCTCTTCTTTTAGAATTTCAAAATGGTTCGTACAGCTCTGCGCGCTCCGAACTGCGACACCTCGGGGACTTGTTTCAATGATGAATGTTTCTTCATTTGGGTCTAGTACGATATAGCTGAAACTATGTCGGTGCGGGATTTCTTTTAGAAAATCAATCGTTTCTTCAACTGTAGCACAAGTCTCAAGAAGCATCCGGCCGATCATCCAGCAAACAAATCCTGCGCCGGGCTTTTTCCGATTAATTGCATTATATCCCATTACAAGACCTTTCTCATTCATGCCATCCATCCGACCGGTTATTCTCTGGGCAGGTCCGATTGTTGCGTATCCTGTATCAGTCGGCTCGTAAATATGGTATCTGCCCTCATATGTTTTTGGATGGAAATCATAATTTCGCACCATAAAGTCTTTCCCGGTCACGATGGAACAGCCGCTTTTCTCAATGGGCAAGCGGTATCCGGAAAAATCTCGTAAAATGATAGACATCGGGAGTTGCAATGCATCTTTCAACCCCTCAAGTTCTTCCCAAATTCCAGGTGCATATTTTGTGAGCATCTCTTTCGTTTCTTGTTCCTTTGTTGTAAACCTTGGCTGGCGCACTTTCCAGATCCGCTCCCGGTTTTTCATGATCAAGGAATCTTTGATTTGTTCACCGAGCATGAAGCCATAATCATAATGCGAACCACGAAACTGCACCACATCACTATAAATCCGCTTCAATCGTTTCCCTCCTCTATTACCATTGTACTTGAAAAGGGCTTCCGGGTCAGCCACGGGATATTGATACGCTTGGTCTGTGACCTGGAACGTTAAGATTACGCTAGGGCGGGAGCAATAGAGTCCAGTCACCTGACTTCACATGAAAATGGATTTTGATAAGAGTTGTCAGTAACCTAGAGCGCTAGTATTTTGCCGAGGCGGGCATTGACAGGTCATTTCTGTGCTTTAACAAAGCCGTAAAAAGTAGTGGCTGGCACTAACAACTCTCATCATTACCCAACAATCATTCTCAAACAAAAAAACAGACACTGATCAACCGGATCAGTGCCCAATACATAAGCTATTTGGACCGCAAGTGGGACAAATGCTCTGACCCCCGTGTCCCACTTCGGTTACTTGCCGCGTTCTTGCATTCTTTCGTGTTCGCCTAGTGTGGAGATGTCGATTCCTTTCATGGCGGTACCTAATTCTTTGGACAGTTGGCCGATTAATTCATAATCCTCGTAATTTGCTGTTGCTTGGACGATCGCTTTGGCGAATTTCTCTGGGTTTTCCGATTTGAAAATTCCTGAACCGACAAATACACCATCTGCACCAAGCTCCATCATTAATGCGGCGTCTGACGGGGTTGCAACTCCTCCTGCTGCATAGTTGGATACCGGTAATCTACCCGCTTCTTTAATTTGTTTTAAAATTTCATAAGGGGCACCAAGAAGTTTTGCCTCAGTCATTAATTCATCATCGCTCATCACAGAAACTTTTCGCACCTGTGCTTGAACTTGGCGCATATGACGGACAGCTTCTACAATGTTTCCAGTTCCAGGTTCACCTTTCGTACGAATCATTAAGGCACCTTCCCCGATTCGGCGAGCAGCTTCACCTAAATCTCTTGCACCACAAACAAATGGTACGGTAAAATCACTTTTCAGCAAATGGAATTCTTCATCTGCAGGTGTGAGCACTTCACTTTCATCGATGAAATCTGCTCCAAGTCCTTCTAACACACGAGCTTCTACAATATGACCGATTCGTGCCTTTGCCATTACCGGAATATTTACAGCCTGGATTACTTCTTCGACAATGCGCGGGTCTGCCATCCGGGCTACTCCGCCTGCCTTTCGTATGTCTGAAGGAACACGCTCTAATGCCATGACCGCAATCGCACCGCTTTCTTCCGCGATTTTTGCCTGCTCCGCATTAACGACGTCCATGATGACCCCGCCTGTTTTAATTTTCTCCAATACTTCTGCATGTTTTGTCAGTCCTTGAATTGCCAACTGGACCACTCCTTTGATTTATTAGAATTTTAGTTTATTATAAGAGTATAGTGACACCATTAAAAGAACCAGTTTATTAACTTTTGACAGGGTCAGTTTACAAGGAGGTCCCTAAATGAATATGTTAACTTGTCATTTAGAGCGTGAAAGTGAGATCCCGCTCTATGAACAATTATATAATTTTATAAAAAAAGAAATTATGGAAGGAAGAATTACGTATAGTTCGAAGCTTCCATCCAAACGGAAGCTCGCGGATTTTTTAAAGATAAGTCAGAACACGATTGAACAAGCTTACGATCAATTAGTCGCGGAAGGTTATATTGAGGCAAAACCAAGAAAAGGCTATTTCGTCCTCGCCTCGGAAGACCTCGAATATGTACAGCCAGCACGAACCATTCAGGAATACCAAATCGAAAAGAAACAAATCCGTTATGACTTCCATCCGAGCTGGATCGATACCGAGCATTTTCCCTTTGCCAAATGGCGGAAGTACGCGAAAGATATTATAACGAAGGACAATCAAGAATTACTTCTTTTGGGAGATCCGCAGGGAGAGCTTCATTTAAGAGAGGAAATCGCGACTTATATTTATCAAGCCCGCGGGGTACAATGCTCTCCCGACGACATCATTCTCGGCGCTGGAATTGAGACACTGTTGCAACAATTTATCCTGCTTATGGGAAATACGACTACTTATGGCGTGGAAGATCCTGGTTATCATGTCATGTCTCGAATGCTCAAGCACTATCCGAATAAAGTGTATCCTTTGCAAGTCGATAACGATGGGGTAAAAATTGGTGAACTCGAGCGAACACCAATTGATATTATGTACGTCACCCCGTCCCGGCAATTCCCTTTTGGTTCCGTACTTTCAGCCAACCGCAGGATTAAATTGCTGAACTGGGCAACGGAGAAGGATGACCGCTATATTATTGAAGATGATTATGACAGTGAATTCCGCTATACCGGTAAATCGATTCCGTCCCTGCAAAGTCTTGATCAGAATGAAAAGGTCGTCTATCTTGGCACCTTTTCCAAATCCCTGATTCCGTCCATTAGAATCAGCTATATGGTGCTCCCGAAGCACTTAATGAAATTTCACAGGAAAAAGTTATCTTATTTCCAATGCTCGGTCTCTCGTATTGACCAGCATATCCTCGCACAATTTATGAAAGAAGGCGATTTTGAAAGACATCTTAACCGGATGCGAAATGTGTACCGGCGGAAAATGGAATTGACCTTAGAAACACTTGCATCGTATCAAGATTTCGTTGAGGTAATCGGGGACTTATCCGGCTTTCATGTTGTTTTGAAAATAAAAAACGGAATGTCGGAAGCAACACTCGTTGAAAAAGCTTATCAAGCAGATTTAAAAATATACCCGCTTTCCTTTTATGTGATGGAAGAGCAGTTCGGTGCGGAACCGATTATTTTGCTCGGATTTGCGAGCATACCCGAGACAGAATTGGAGGAAGCGATTCAGTTGCTGATGGGTTGCTGGGAAACTCAGAAATAAGCCCTTGTTTACCAATATATAGCGAGGAGGGATTGCTTTATGGACAAAGAATCGTACAAACGTCGAAAGCAAATGTTGTATCCACGTGACAATCTGAATGCCGTTGATAAGGATGGATTAGCTGGAAAACAAGGATTTACTATTGAAGAACTTGATAACTTGATGACGCGGATCATTTTCGAAGCGAGAGATGAAAAAATCAAATAATCAGTATTCAAAAGTAAAATAAAAATATTAACTCACTTGCTAGTGTATAAACGTGACATTCGAAAACACTACGAACTGTCACGCTTTCTGTTTTACTTGAAAACCATTCCCTTCACACCCCCTCCCCTTATCGGTATGATAGAAGTAACAAGCAAAATAAAGTGAAACTTCATTCAGTGGGGGTTTCCTTACCTCCCCCACTGAATGTTAGTTGAACAGAATCAGGAATTTACGGACTGTATATCCCCCACCTTCACATGTTGGGCTTCCCTCATATTTAGAAGTGGGGGTATTACAGACCGTTAATGCGTGATAAATGAAGGAGGATTCCACCATGCGATGCGGTGAAAAATGTTTTCGCGTAACAATTGAGAAAGATAATGAAACAAAAAGTATCCCCGTTTACGCCAGAACACAAATCGAAGCAAGAAGAGCGGTCCGCCGAAAATACGGTAAGGAAGTCGACATTCGTACCGTCCGAAAATAAATGCTTGAATGAGCACGAATTTTACCTGAATTGGTTCATCATACATACTCCCCGCTGACACCTCTTTTTCCCTAGTTAACTACCTATCCCTTCCATATATTTAAGCACTAAGCACCTTTCAGATTCGCCTAAATTGTCGTATTATTAAAACGAGTTTATCCAGAGAAAGGGTGCTTGCATGCTAAAGAAAATAAAAATAATTACTTATCCACTTATGCTTTTATTTATTCTCCTTTTACTAAGCGCATGCGGGGATGATGATACGAATGAAGCAGAGAAATCTGAACCGGATGATCCAGACACGGCTGACGTAGAAGAAGATACAGGAAACGATGAAAGTAATGAGAGCGTTACTACTTGGGAAGCTGCTTTCACTGCGTTAGAACATCTGGAAGCAACAGCTATTACAGATGGGGATTTTGAAGCCGTAAAGATTGAGGAGGGCCCGTCTCCAAATAACTACTATCATTCCATCGCCAGTAACGGTCTCCTTATCATGGAAGATAATGATACTAGTTTCTATATGGATTATTTAGAAGGGACATGGGGAGGCTTAACAACTTCGATTGAGTCGTTGGAAAGTGATGCGGAAAAAGGTAGAATTACCCATTCAAACAACAGCTATACCGAAATACTTGATGAAAAATATTATTTTATAAGTTCTCTCCCAATTGGTGATAACGAATTTGACAGGGAAAACGCCTTATTAGAATTAGATATGGAGTCAAGGGAAATTAGAGAAATCCTGCCTGAAGAAGGATTCAACACCATTGCAAAAAATGAGGACACTCTTTTTGTCGGAACGGATGAGCGTATTTATGCAATTGACCTTGAGACGAACGAAATTCTTTGGGAAAATGACGATGGAATTAGCAGTAGTTGGTTTCCACAGTTTTCTCTGACAGATAATAATATCGTCTTTTCCAGTTGGGAAATCCTTGAAGTGTACTCCCAAGAAACAGGAGAACTCATTTATGAAGATGAAGGTTTCTTCTATGATGTCGCAACGGATGGCGATATGTTTTATGGTCTAATGAATGTTTCAGACTACGGTGATGGGGAAATTCAAATCATTTCTTTCCATGAAGAAGATGGAAGGCAGGAAGAACTGACAGAGGCCGCCCCTATTGACCACGTCTATGATGAAAATAATGTTACACTTGATTTAATCAATAATCGTTTCTTTGTTAAAGTAGAGAACGGTATTTTAGCCTATGACGCGAGCTCATATGACCATCTTTGGACTGATGCTTACGGAACAATTGACGATCAAGATACGGATGATGATTTCAGTTATTATATGTACAGCGCTTATTCGGATGATTATATCTACATATACACCGAGGCATTAGGTAGCGCAAGCACGGATTCAAAAAACCTATTCAGTGTACTTGACGCAGCAACTGGAGAAGTACTAGAACACTATCATCTTGGAAGTGATGCGGCAGCCGGGCCATTTCTTGACGAAGCGACTGGAAAGGTCATGATATACTACAATGAAGGTGACACATCCACTGCTTACATTCGCGACATTCAGTAAGTTTTCTAGTACGAACCTAAATTTAGGCAGAGTTGTTTTTGGGGTTATGATCAAATACAGCTCTGCCTTTTTCCAGTTATAAAAATTTGACCATCTTCATATATATAATGGATAACAAGAATGGAGGAATCCATATGAAAGCAATTAGTGCTATTCTAATGGACTATCCGAGTTCTGCGCATCTTCACCGAGCATTAACCTCACTCTATAACATTAATTCCCAGCTACATTCCGTCACAATCCTGCAAGAAAAAGATATTCACCTTCCCATGCCTAAGAAGCAAAGCATGCTCCCAAATCCAGTTGTTCACACCTACCAACCAAATGGATTTGGAAAGCTTCTAAATGAAGTAATAGCACAACAAAAAAGTGAATACATCCTTTTTCTAAAACAGTCCGAGTATCTTTCTCCTAAAATCACAAATGAAGCACTCCAGTTGAACTCCTCCCAGGCGGTCATGCAGCATAACTACTCCCTTAAGCATATTTCGCTGCCCTTCCCCCTCCTCGTCCGGACAGCATATTTACAGAATCATCCTTTTCTACTAGATCATCAGCTCCCTTTCAAAGAAGCACTCTTTTCTGCATGGCTTTCCACCATGGATGATGCAGTGATAGTAGTTAAAAAAGACCTAATAAAGCGGGCAACAGAAAGTACAACGCGCGACCGGATCGAAAAGCTCCAACTGCTTGAAAAATATCACTACAAGAAAACCTCTACGGAACACCCGAGCCTCACCATTCTCATGGCAAACTATAATATGGAAAACTATGTGGAAGCCGCAATAACATCATGCCTGTTCCAAACCGAAAGGTCAGAACAAATTTGCATCATCGATGATGGTTCAACGGATGACTCCTATAAACACATGCAAAACTGGCGACATGAGCCCGTAATCCAATTATTCACCAAGGAGAATGCGGGAAAAGCAAAGGCACTCAATGATTTACTGCCTTATGTTACTTCTGATTTTATTTTAGAGCTCGATGCAGACGACTGGCTTGACGCGGATGCTGTTTCTGTAATCAAAAGTCATCTCCCTCATCTACCTGAAGATGTTGCTGTCTTATATGGTAATTTCAGACGTTGGAAGCAGCGAGAAGGGAATATTCTGTTCAAAAGTATAACGACAGGAAGACCGGTTCATGAAAGAAAGGATTTACTGTCTTATCACTTCCCGCTTGGTCCACGAATCTACCGGACGGCTTCATTAAAAGCAATCGGCGGGTTTCCCATTGTTCCTTTTAAAAATGGCAGGTTGTTTGAAGATGTAAGTGTGCTAAACCGTTTAATCACAACGTACCGTTTCCAATATGAAAATTTCACCGTTTATAATATTAGGGAACATAAGGAAAGTATTACACGAAAACACAAGAAGCAGTGGTATGAATTTTTAAATTACTTATAAATGTTATGTTAAAAATCATTTTTCTTCATTGCCTTTCTCTTCAAAAAACCGGTTGATCGTTGAAATAATTAATCCCTGCTGCTGGGAGGTCATCATCGGATAAATTGGTAGGGCCAATATGCGATTTGCTGCTTGTTCCGCAACCGGGAATGCTCCTTTTTTATAATTCAAATAACGGAAAGCTTCTTGTAAATGTAAGGGGACTGGATAGTAAACCGCTGAAGCAATATGGTTTCTTGCCAATTCAGCCGCCAATTTATCCCGGTTATCCAGTTCGATACAATATTGATGGAAGGTATGCTCGCGACCACTCGGAACGTTTGGCTTCAATAAAAAGCCGGGTAAGTTTTTAGTATATCTTCTCGCGACTTCCTTCCTCTTATCCAAGAAAATATCTAAATAATATAATTTGACGATTAAAATAGCTGCTTGCATCTCATCCAATCTGCTGTTCATACCAATTAAAGAATGATGATATTTTTTATCGCTCCCATGATTGCGGAGTTTGAGCATTGTTTCGTAGAGTGTTTTTTTATTCGTCGTGACAAGGCCCGCATCCCCGAGAGCTCCTAGGTTTTTAGACGGGAAAAATGAAAAGCAGCCGATGTCTCCAATGGCACCAACTCGTTTTCCCTCAAACTCCGTGCCAATTGCCTGGCAAGCATCTTCAATCACACGTAAATTATATTTTTCAGCTAGGAACATGATCTCCTTCATATTTGCAGCCCTACCGTATAAATGGACAACTATGATTGCTTTTGTTTTTGGGGTAATAGCTGCTTCAATTTGGGCGGGATCAAAATTGTAGGTATCTGCTTCAATATCAACAAACACAGGAGATGCCCCAACTTCAGCAATTGCCTCAGCTGTGGCGAAAAAAGTAAATGGAGTTGTAATTACTTCATCTTTTGGGCCAATATTTAATGCTTTCAACGCCAAGACTAATGCATCCGTTCCATTCGCTACCCCGAGGGCATAGTTTGCTCCTACGTAGCCCGCGGCTAATTTCTCGAACATCTCCCCTTTTTCCCCAAGTACATAATTCCCACTATCCAACACTTCTGTCATTATTTCAAGTATAGGGGTACGTAATAAATTCAATTCTGCCTGTAAATCAACCATTGGAATCCGCTGCGTTATTTCTTCCTTCATTAGAATCCCCCCGTCCATTTCCGATTCCGATATACGTCATATTTAATTTATTTATTTCCTCTTCCTTTACTTTATTCCGACCGTCCAAAACGAGCTTGCAATTGGTGAACGCTGCAAAATCAAGATTCTCATATTCCTTATGGAAAGCTTGAATAATGATGGCATCTATTTCTTCAATCACCGAATCACTCAACTGTAGAGGGAGGACAGCATAACGTTCTATTTCACTTGTTGTAAACTGAGGATCATGGACAAAGATATTTGCCTTTGCTCGCTTAAGCTTATCAATGAGCATGAGCGCCGTAGACTTTGTAGGCTCTTTCACATTTTCCCGGTAAGAAAGCCCGAGGATAAGGATATTTTTATCCTGGAAAGTCCCTAACTCTTCTTCCATCTTCGCTAAGGAATAGTCAGCCATTTGATCATTAATCGTTCTCGCTAAGGGGGTTAGCCCACTAGTTAAGCCTTTATTGATGAAAAAGTAAGGATAGATTGGAATACAATGACCGCCAACGCCAATTCCAGGGTGATGAATATGCGAATAAGGCTGACTATTACTTACTGTAATCACTTCATTGATATCAACATTTTTCTCATCCGCAAACATAGCCAATTCATTCGCGAGGGCAATGTTGACGTCCCGGTAAACGCATTCTGCTACTTTGGAAAATTCGGCTGTTTCGAGTGTACTTACATCTATCAGCTCACAACCTAGAGACTTCGTATAAAATTGTTTTGCTAATGTGAGACTTCTTTCATCCAATCCGCCAACGATTTTAGGATAGCTCTGTAGATCGCGGATGATCCGATTCGAGTAAACTCTTTCCGGACTGTAGGCAAGATGAAAATCTTCCCCCATTTTCAAACCTGAAACTTCTTCTATTTTCGTACCAAATCTATTGCGCGTATCGCCCGGTGCAAGTGTTGTTTCAAATATGATAAGAGAGCCTTTCTTTAATCCTTTCGCTATGTCCAGCACCGCTTGATCAATGAACCGATAGTCTATATGATTATCATCATCAATGAGAACAGGGACAATGACAATTATGATATTCGATTGTTGAACGGCCTCTGCGGTCCGCTTCGTTGCAGACAACGTTTTACTATTATGAGCTTCGGAAACTAATTTTTCTAAACCTGGCTCATTTTTAATATGGGAAATCCCTTGATTGATCGATGATACAACATCTTCATTAATATCAGCACCATGCACATTAAACCCATTATTCGCAAACACTGCTGCTAATGTCAGTCCGATTTTACCAAGCCCGATTACAGCTACTGAATCGGTAGGTAAACTAGAATAGTCTGCCATACCATTCCCTCATTTCTTCATTAGTATGTGATACTTTATGTCTTATATTGTTTCATTGATTGTACGTATGATTAGAAAAATAGAATCTGGTTTATCCTCATCATTCATCCACCTTCGTTAAGCTCATCATAAATAGATAGAAGCCGCTTTTCCATTTTTGCCCAACTGAATCTCTCTTCCATCACCTTTCTCGCTTGAAGACTCATTGCATGAATTTGCTTTCGGTTGAAGTTAAGATCGAGCAAACCTTTAGCATAATCTTCCGCGGTTGCTTCACGCCCTTTAACGACATAACCGCAATTATATTTCCGAATAAATTCTTTCATATCGTCACATTGATTCACAACTACCGGCAGGCCATTATTTAAATAGCTGAAGAATTTATTCGGCATTGCATATCGATTGTTCAAAGACCCTTTCGCATCCAAATCCACCCAACCCAAATCTGCTCCTTTCATCTTTTCTGGTATCTCCTCATAATCGACCCAGCCAGTTTGGATAATCTTATCCTCTAGGTAAGATGGGATTAAAAGAGGGTTCTCTGATTTTTTATTTCCACCAATCAGAATGACTTTGAGCGGGAACTGTTCATTACATAATTCTGTTATCTTCATTAACTTATGGAAGCTGCCTCTTTTTCCATTCATGACGCCTTCATACACGAGAACGAGCTGCTCATTCTTCCCTTGTCCTGGATGATAACCATTACTAAGTGGAGGTGTATTGTAAATAACTTCTACTGATAAGGCTGCGTCCAGTGAATGGAAATCCCGTTTAATCGATTCGGAAACAGTTATTATCGTGTCTGTTTCATTTAACATCAGTTTTAACATGTCGCGCTTAATTTGTTCTGTCCGACTTGCTTGTTTCAAGAGCGGGTCTGGATCGACTTCATGGCTATCATATATTAATTTGCTTTGCTTTCCCCGAGATGAGAGTGCCCGTTTTACTTGAACACCAGTATACAGAGAATAAAATTCATGTGCATGATAAATATCAGCCTGCTGAGCAAGCGCCAATTGAATGAATCGGTCTGTATAGAGAATGTCTTTATTTTTTTTAATCGTAGTATAAAGTTTTTTTAACTGTTTTTCATGGTGGATTTCCTCATAGGTTAGGATTTTGATGCCTTCATGAGAGAATTGTTCTTCCCTGAAATGCTCCTTAAACAGTGTACCGTCCACATCGAATAAATAACCATTCCTACGAGGTACAATCATCGTCACTTGAAATCCCGCTTTTACGAGACTTTTAGCTTCCTTCTTAAAGATTCTCGCATCTAAAAAAGGATGCTCCGATACTAATATACATACATGTTTCACGATAATTCTCACTCCTAACTGCACGAACTCCTGAACAACTAAAAACTTAAAGAATAAAATATAGAAATTGCTTGAGAAAGGAAAGTAGATGATGAAAGCATTGACGATTGTAGGTGCAAGGCCCCAGTTTATTAAAGCATGTATGTTGTCTAAAGCTTTTAAAAGCTATCCTCACATCAAAGAGATTATCGTTCACACGGGACAACATTATGACTATAATATGTCTGATGTTTTCTTTAAGCAGTTAGATATTGCTGAAGCGGATTATAATTTAGCTGTCGGCTCTGGGACCCATGGTGAACAAACTGCCAACATGTTGCTGAAATTAGAAAAGTTAATGATGTCTGTAAAACCGGACGTAGTAATTGTGTATGGGGATACAAACTCTACTGTAGCCGGAAGTCTCGCTGCAGCGAAACTCCATATTCCCATTGCTCATATCGAAGCCGGTCTTCGCAGTTTTAATAAAAAAATGCCCGAAGAAATGAATCGAATCATTACCGATCATTTATCTGATTATTTATTTTGTCCAACGGATTATGCTGTGGAAAATTTAAATAAAGAAGGAATTAAGCAAGGTGTCTATCGAACGGGAGATATCATGTATGATACGATTACACATTTTAAACCTTTTGCAACAAAGCACTCTTTCTTATTGGATAATTTAAAACTTAAGGAAAAGGACTATTATTTAGCAACAGTCCACCGAGCAGAGAACACAGATGACCCTACCCGTTTAAAAGCAATATTCCGGGCCTTTCAGCAGTTGGATAAAGTTGTCGTCCTCCCCTTGCACCCACGAACAAAAAGTAAAATTATGGAATATCAATTGGATGATCTCGTCCGCTCTCCCAATATTAAACTCGTTGATCCTTTGGATTATTTTGGTATGCTCGCATTGGCTGCAAAGGCAGATATTATTCTCACGGACTCAGGAGGCTTGCAGAAAGAAGCTTGCATGCTTCAAGTACCGTGCGTCACCCTTCGTGAGGAAACGGAATGGCTGGAAACAGTGGAATCCGGCTGGAACAAACTAGCTGGTGCCGACTCCCAAACAATAATCGATACTATTCAAAATATACAGCGACCAACAGCAAATCAATCTCTTTATCGTACCGGAGCTGCCCACAAAATCGCTAATATACTTCTCAAAGAATTTTAAAGAATAATGGAAGAGGTGACCAGCAAGTTCACCTCTTTTGAGTTATAATTTCTTGTAAACATCGATATATTGATGAATGACATTGGTCGCACTGTGATATTTTTTCACGTAAGCCCTGCCTTGGACACCTAATGCTTTCCATTGTGCCGGAGTATGAAGCAAATCTTTCAGTACATCAGCAATATTAGCTGGATTAGCATTCACAACTGGAAATTCTTCCGGATATTTACTTACAAGATCTTCCCTTATATAGCAAATAACCGGTTTTCCTAATGCCATCGCTTCTGTGGAAAGGTATCCCGCTGCTCCAATTCGTAATTGATCTATCACAAGATCCGCTTCAGATAAAAGCTTCATCGTTTCCGCATGATTCAGGCCTTCAATTAGCTTAAATTCAAAAGACATACCTTCATTCTTCAACTTCTGAACAGCATCCAGTACAAACTCTGTTCCCTTTAAATTCCGTTTGGTCGGGGCATGGACGACAAGAGGGTTTTGTTTAATAGTAGGGTAATTCGGCTTTAGCTTATAGATATCAATAATGTGGGGAATAACATGTGTATGCTTATAATAATCTTTTACATAGGTTTCTATTTCATAATCAAGCGCGATCGCATGATCAACATACGATGAAAGCTTCGTCAGATTCTCTCTAATTCTTTCTTCTGTCCATTCATTTTTCACACGCACATACGGATTTTTCTCCTTTGCAACAGAAAGGATACGGGCATCCGATCCCCTGTGGTGGACGACCATCTTCTTTCCCGCTTTATGAAGCGTCTCTAAATCACGCTTATCAGGAAAGAATGTGCCGCCAAAATGAAAATGAAAAACATCATAATCCTCGATAGCTTTCTTAAAAAACTTTTGAATCTTTTCCAACCGTTTGTGTTTTGGAATATCCTGTAGATTTAAGCAAACATCCGATTCAAACTGGTAACGATTCGCATAAAAATGGCATGCCGTCGCGTCAATGCCTTGCAGACGCAATGAGCGACATAGATTGATCATTGGTAAGCCGCCCTCCGGAATATGCAACACGCGCATCTATCTCACCTCGATTCTACCGTTACGGAGTTGGTAAAAGTTTTGCATAAACACCGGCCAACCGTTTCTCCATTTCCTCCCATGAATAGATTTCCTCCATTACTTTCCTTCCATTCTTACTCATCTTCTCTAATTTTTCCGGATTTCGCTTGAGATAAAGAAATGCGTTCGCAAAATCTTTTGCGTCCGCTTGCTGCTTTTGGATCACATAACCGCATTTATGCTTTCGGATGAAATTTTCCATCTCCTGACATTTATTTACGACTACCGGAACCCCGTTATTCAGATAACTGAAAAATTTATTCGGTAGCGCATAATCACTATTAAGCGAATAATGCACCTCTTCCAAGTCAATCCAACCGATATCAATAGCTTGCATATGCTCCGGAATCGAATGGTAATCCACCCAGCCCGTTTGCTTGATGATCGTTGTAAGATGCTTCGGGATTTTAAGTGGAGTTCCAAACTGGCTGCCACCAATAATCTTAAATTGAAAGTCTAGTTTCTGAGAACATATTTCTGAAATTCCGAAAATCTTTTCCTGATTGCCTTTATGATGTGTAATATTTCCTTCATAACCAACTGTTAACTGACTTCCTTCATAAGCTTTTAGCTCAACATCTTTTATAAATGGAGGTGAATTATAAATCACCTCAATCGGTAAATCCGGCATTCGTGCTATATACCAATCCTTGATTGAATCGGAAACGGTAATCAAGTAATCGACTTCTTTCAACATGATGAACAGCTTATCTTTTAAGTTTTTCCTTTTTTCTTCAGACGTTCTCGGATGAAGCGGATCAGGTGTCAGCTCATGACTGTCGTAAATTAATTTTACCTTCTTTCCCTTCTCCTTCTGCATCCGCCGTTTAATACCAATTCCGGCAAAGAGCGATAAATATTCATGGGTATGATAAATATCCGCATCTTCTGCCATCGCCAAATTTGTTAGCGGATTATTGAAGCCTTCCGTTTCCCAAACATCTTCACTACTTAACACTTTATTCAATGATTTTCTCGTTTTTTCAGCGTGATAAGTGACTATTTTTATCCCTTCATGGATGAACACGTTACTTCTAAAGCTTTTTTTAAAAGGTGTGCCATCAATATCAAATAAATTACCATTTTTCCTAGGTACAATCATCGAGACGTCGTACCCCATCTTTTGTAGACTTTTGGCTTCCTTTTTAAATATCCTTGCATCCAAAAACGGATGATAGGCAACAACCATGCAAACCTTTTTGGACATCTCGATTCATCCTTTCCTTTAAGAAGAGGCTAGTAGATTCAGGCATCGATTTCTTTAGCTGGTACCCCTGCAACAATTATATTTGTATCAACGTCCTTCGTAACGACAGCACCTGCTCCAACAATTGTATTCGAGCCAATCGTTATACCTGGCAACAAAGAGGCATTATTGCCAATCTTTGCTCCTTGTTTAATACACGGTCCCTTCAAAGTGTATGCTTGTGCTCCCATGTATTTATCATTGGACATGGAAACACAAGGACCGATGAAAACATTATCCTCAAGAGTTGTATCACCTGTCACATAGGCTTGGGTTTGAATCGTGCAGTTCTTCCCAATCGTCGTGTTCAATTCAATAATCGCGGCTCTACCTATGACCGAGCCTTCTTCAATGTGGACATTTTCTCTAATGCTTGCGTGATCCCCAATAAAGACATTTCTCCCGATTGTACTGCCGGCATAAATTGAAACAAGATGCCCGATTTTCGTACCTGCTCCAATAATCAAATTACGCTCTATAGGTGATTCTTTTCGCATTTTCTCATTTGCCGCCGGTTGAATTCCAACGACACAATTACTACCAATCGTGACATGATCCCCAATTTGTGTTCCTTGCAAAATAACGGTATGATGGCCAATCACAACATTCTCACCGATAGAAACTCCGTCTTCGATTACGACGTGATGACCTAAATGGGTACTTTTAGGTATACTTGACAACTAGAATCCTCCTTTTTAGCTACTCGCTTTCTAGAATACATTCAATTTTCTCCATAAGTTGCTTGGCCCGAATCCTCACCGTATGGTTCTCCTGAATGAATTGATGACCCTGTTCGGTAATCCGCTGTCTTTCCTTCTCATTCGCTAAATAATAGTCTGCTTTTTCTTTAAAATTACTTTCATCAATTGCGACGAAATGTTTACCTGGGATAAATCCTAAGCTTTCCAGTTCATTGAACGTTGGTGCTAGTAGGAGCGTTTTACATGCTAAGGCTTCATAATATTTCATCACAGGGTAATTATAGATCGAAGGACATGTGAAGAAGATCTTCGTGCGGTTCAATTCCTTGGCATAATGTACACCAACCCGTTTATCTTTCTCCTCTTCCCTAGTGAAGTCACGATATCCTGGATGATGATAGCAGATGAACCGTGGATCTTTGGAATAAGCATTTACTATTTTCTCACGTAGTGGATAAGTCTTATTAACGGCACCTATCATTAGGAAATCTATGTCTTTTTCTAAAAAATAGTCTTTATATATTCCAGGATGAACAAAGTGAGGGAACCATTCTAGTTTATGTTTAAACTGTGGATATGTTTGGACGGATTTCTCCCATCCGATTGTAAAGAGGTAGTCAATTTTATTTTTATTGATATAATTTTCTCGTATTTTAACAAGGCGATGGACATCTGTCACAAATAATCCTGTCGGTATACTGCAATTCCTTAGTCCTTTAATCATTGGGAACAATTGGTGTCCCATATCATTCAGTATTAAAATAAAATCCGGCTTTGTCTCCAGCCTATTTAAAATATAATCAATATTGCCGGACTTCCTCCAAACGGTAAGGCGGACAATCCTTGCCAGTTCTTGTTCCAAATAATAAAAGTTTCTATTGATAAACCGGGAAGTATCTTCCCCAATAAATAAGACATGCCGCATCGATCTATAAACCCCTTTCTATTATCTCGTAGACAAGAGCCAAATTTAGATTTTCATTATGGCAGTCTATCTCGTTTCGAGTCTCTTGCATAGAATGACAGTAATCATTGAAATTAAATAGTGAGGAGATTTATCTATGAAAGTCGGTGTGATTGGAACTGGTAAAATGGGAGAATATCATGTGAAAACATATCTAGCATTACAAGATCATTGTCAGCTAGTCGGTATATTTGATAACGATGAAGATAGAAGCAGAGAAATTGCTGAAAAATATAAAGTGAAACAATTTCTATCCGTGGATGAACTTCTCCAAAGTGTAGACGCGGTAAGTATTGCTGTCCCAACGGATTATCATTATGAAATCGGTCTAGCATGCATCAGAAATAAGACGCATCTGTTGATTGAAAAGCCGATTACAAGCACTGTAGCAGAAGCTGATGATTTAATACAAAAAGCGAAAAAGGCTGGAGTGAAGCTGCAAGTGGGACATATTGAACTATTCAATCCACTCATTCCAATCCTGAAACAGGAACTGGAAAATGAAGAGATTATCGGTATCTCATTTTTCAGATTGAATCCGTACAATGCAAGACTAAAAGATATTGACGTCGTAAAAGACCTGATGATTCATGATCTTTATATTCTAGATGAACTTCTGAAGCAAAAAATAGTGGAATTCCATGCTTTAGGAAATATTATCGATCATTCAACGAAACACGCGGCTGTAATTCTTAAATCGACGCAAGGAGTAACTGTAGAGCTGATTGCCAGTTTTAAATCAAAAAGAAAAGTTCGGACAATTCAAGTGTTTACAAAAGAGGCCTTGATTGAAGCTGATTTGCTGAACAGAACGATACGCGTAACAAGAACATCCACACCTTTCTCAAAGAAAATTGCAGTTCCTTTAACAAAAACGATTACAATCGATAATAGTGTTCAGCCATTAGACATCCAATTAATAGAATTCCTTCATTGCATAAAATTTGATAAACCACCTGCTGTTTCAGGAAAACAAGGGAAACGAATCATGGAGCTTACAATTAAAATCAGCGAATCGATTCATCCAGCTTAAATTCTACAACACCAATTATCTATATGTTCATTTCTTACCTTTTATTTATTTTGTACTCAGCTTTCGCATTCTGGAACATATCGTTTTTATTCAAATGTGCGCAAGTTGAGTTTTGAATCTAAATGAAACAGCCCTGTCTAATTAAGGCAGGGCTGTTTTGAATTGGAACAGAACAGACTAGACTAGTTAATTAAGCTGCAGCGGGAAAGCGTGTGTAATTGATTGCATCAACGGATACATACTGCTTGAGATTATCGTAACCATTATCAACTTCGATAACTAGTACCAAATCGACAGTAACAGTGGATAAAATTCCTTCAATTAAATTATTGTCAGTCACAACCTCAACAGTTGATCCGATTCGTTTAGCCATTTCAGCAGCAAAAGTTGCTTCAAACATGTCAAACCCTCCTTTATCATTCACTGACCAGTTCAATTGCTTCTATTCGGACCAAAACTTGTGACCCACTTTCAACAAGCACAATATAGTCGTCTTTAACAGCAAGCAATAATCCCGAAACCGTTCCAAATGGAGTTGTAACCTCCACTTGTTCGTTCACTAGAGTCATTAATAATTCTCTCATTGTTGTTGGAACATTTCCTGCCGGTGGTTTTCCAGTAGAAGGTGACGTAGACACTCCTCCAAAATCAATATTGAAGTCCACCGACGGAAAATCTATTCCAAGACCGGTTTTACTCTCAATGACGGTGCTTGTGTTTTGTGATAGTTGATTAATTAAGTTCAACAAATTTCTTTGTCTATTCGTTAGTGACGGCAAGATGATTCACTCCTTTCTTTCAAGATTTAGCATTAAAGGATTTCCAGCGAAACGATAACAGCAATAAGCAGTTGAATGAGTAATTGCAGGTTAATTGCAATATCCGTATCAATTGTCGTGATATTGACATCTTTCGATTTTTCCACGATTGTCTTCTGACGGTTGCTTTGTCTCGTTCTGGTAATTTGGTTAAAGTCTTGCAAAATATCTTCCACTTTGCCACCATCCGCAATGGCTAAACGGAGTACAACCGCAAGTGCCGCCTCAATCCCAATTTGTAAAGATGCTGCGGCTTGTGTGTCCGTTGTCTCTACCTCGACATATTCTGAGTCTTTAATAATAATCCATTCTTCTGATTGTTGCTTCGTAATATTTTTTTGATTCGCATCTTGCTCTACGATAGCCTGTGACCTATTTCTTTTATCATCGCAATGGTCTAATGCTCTCCATTCTTTCACTTTCGACATCAAATCCACCTCTTTTCATTTTATAGAATTTCAACTAATAGCACTAAGGCAACAAGTACTTGAAGCATTAACTGGAGATTAAGCGCTAGGTCTGTATCTCTAGTCGTTACAACCGCATCTTTCGTATTATAGATAAAGATTTTTTGCTTATTTCTCTGCGCCATATTAAAATGTTGAGTCAACTCTTGAGACACTGCATCACGTTGTGTGCCATCAGCAATCGAGATATTTAAAACAAGTGCAATGGCGAGCTGTAAAGCAGCTTGCAGGGATACCCCAATTTGCGTATCTGTTGAACTTACGGTGATATTACACGATTCTTTCACCCAAATTAGCTCTGCTGATTCCTGATCCATAAAAGATAATTCGGTACCCTCTTGCAGTACAAACGCATTGTTATCACTTGTGAAATCGGATTCTGTTGATTTATGGGATGGGCTTTTGCTAGATTCGTTAGAACATTTGCCACTACAGCTATGGCCACAGCTACAGCTTTTTAAAGGTTCTTCCATAAAGTAGGAATATCTATCTCCTTTTCCCCTGCTTACATCGTAATCATATTCCGAATGTCTATAAATCGTCATTTTGACACTCCTTTCTTATTGGCTATATAATATTGTTATGGTTTTTTCCTCTAGAAGATTGTACAGATTCACTACGTCTCATAAAAATAGCGAAAGCACCCACAGCAGGTGCTTTCACTATTTAATCACTTTTATCTTTTGCTTGATTTTGTTGGAAATCTGCAACCTGTTTCTTTAGGTCTTCCACCATTTCTCTAATCATCTTTTTCTGCTCTTCTGGTATATTATTCTTCACTTCGTCAGGCTTCACACCATTTTTCCTCAATATGGTCTGGACCATCACTTCCACCAGCTTTTCATTTAATGGCGGCTGTTTTGATGATTCACTCATATAACTCACCCTCCTGTTCACATGTCTATATTAGACTATGAGATCAATCGGTTAGCTGACTATGCTGTTGTCTATATGTTTACAGGAAGGGTAACTTGCTCATGTACAATCATACATTTAAGCAGAACTGCACCATTGTCTCTAGCAAAAATATTGCAAATGCATGTTATATAGTAAGGAAGGGGCGATCCTTCCTGAACGCTGCCCAAACAGTGTCCATGTTTATAATTCTTTTTCCACAACCCTTTCTATATTTTTAAAGCCACTATCCGTAGCAGATAGTGGCTCTTTTTTTCTCTCTATAATAATACGTTCAACATCATGATTAATTTCAATTTAAATTGCGTATTTCTTGTTTGCTCATCATAACATTTCTTTCCATACGTTTCGTCTTTTACTTTTTCCAGTCGTTCATCGACCATACATTTATATACAGCAATATCAATATGCACGATTGTTCCTCCCTTAATCACGCATTAACGGTCTGTAATACCCCGCCTAAACAAGAGGGAAAACCATATGTTAAGGTGGGGGTTATACAGTCCGTAAATACCTGATTCTGTTCAACTAACATTCAGTGGGGAGGTACGGAAACCCCACTGAATGAGTTTCACTTTATCATTTACCTGAATATGAGGAAGGCTGCTTGTTTTTCGGCATGTACCTGAAATTTGGTAATGACTAGAATAGAGCCACCTCAATTATTTTTATAAACATTCTCACTACCTCCTTTCAGAATTATCAATTGCTATACTCTTATTAATGCACGAAAACGTTCGGGGGAACAAGCGACAGAATGGTTATAATCAAACTTCCCCAGGGCTCTTCCAATAAAAGAAAGCGCGAAGTTCCTGAATAGAACTTCGCGCCGTCATTATTTATTTATAATTGTTTCGCATTTTATAAATGATTTTTCGAATCGTATCAAAGGATAAATGAAATTTCTTCTCTAATTCTTCAAATGATTTTCCCTCATTGTATAACTGGAATATCTCTTCATTTCGTTTCGCGATCAATTCTCTTGATCCGCTTACTTCTCCCCAAGCTGCCCGCTCTTTTTTTGCTTTCGGGATATAAATTAAATCCCCCTGGATATACTTCTGCATTTCTTTAAGCAGACTAGGGGGAAGCACCTCTTTTGCATTTTTGTACTGCATGTTTAACTTCCTCCTTGAAAACGTAGAAATCTAAATAACCGCTCTTTGTTAAATAGTCCATTTTCATCCTACTCCTTTCTTTTTAAATTTATGACCTGTTTCTTTTAATTACTTACCTTTGATTATAATTGATTTTCTAGACGATGGAAAGGTGTTAATTTTCCCAAAATTCACTTTAAATAATTAAGGACCGCGCTCAGGCGGTCCCATGCTGGTGATTCCCGCTAAGCGGAAACCACCTCACTAACTGTAATCAATATTATCAGCCTCCTTCCCGAAAGAGTCTGTCGGTCCGACACCTTTATTTACTCATTTTCCAGGTTCGGTTACAAGGGTAAGAATGATTATAATTGATTTTTCCCTGCTATCCCACGACTTATTTCCGAGAAGAAAGCTCATAGTTTAAGTCAAAAAAACCGATCATACTCCATTAATTGGTATTTGACGGTTTGAAATTAACTAGAACAGGGCATAACTAAATGATATAATATCCTATCGATTAAGAAACCTTTCTTTAAGAAATTTAAAAGTGGAGTTCGTTTCCAGAAAGTAGTTAACTAATACTAAACGTAAAATATTAATCGATATGTTTAAAATAAATGTCTTGGCCATCTGAACGATTAAGGTAAAAATAAGCAATAAACCGGTCGATCGATTCATCCCCGCTATTTACCTTCTTCATCATTTTTTACTTCTTTTCAGTAAAAATTGTAGATGCTCTTCTTTAAAAACAAAGACGAGACCCGAAGACATACAAAATCCATTTAACTCTATGAGCCGCGTGAATATAAGAACATTTAGCGGTATAGACTTACTGAACTCTATATCCACTAATGTAATAATATCATAGGATTCCTTGTAACGTCCTTTAAAAGAACGGTCCCCTTTTCCGGATTGCGCTCCATCACATGATAAAGTGCTGTATCGGATTTTACCATTGCAGATAATAGCTCTTTCTCAATATTATTTTCTGCTTCAAATTGTTCCATATATTCAGAAACTGCACTTCTATTATTTCTATATTTTTTATAAGCTTCCAATAGAGACATTTGTATTCACCCTATCCTTATTGTTGCTGCATGCTGTAATCCCCTTTAATATATGATAAAGAGTTTTCTAACACAGCCCCAACTTACAAAGAAATTTCTAAGTACGGGCAAAATTGAAGTTGTGATGTAATAAATTAAATACTTCATTCAGTTTGGAGGGATAACATGTTTACTTGCGGTTGGTGCATGAAGAAAATTTCTGCTGATCAACCATTATCTGCCGTTAATATTAAGTTTACAAAAGGGATGGATTTTTCAGAGCATGAAGGAGAAATCATTCCAGTCTATCTACAATCACTTGATAGAAATGTTTCAATGGTTGTAACGACAGCTGATTCGGAGGCGAAGAAGGCAGGTACAGATGGTATGTTTGCGGTTTGTAGCAGTGCTTGCGGAGTAAAATTGCAGGCTGCTCTAGCGAAAGATATGAATATAGACTTGTAATCTCATTCTACCATTAAGTCCTTTATTAAAAAACTTGGCAGTAAGAATGGATTTATACTTTCTTATCTGCCAAATAATAAAGATGCACCTTTAGCGAAATATGGTAAAGTGGAAGTGCCTGAACAACCAAAAATACCAATTTGCAAGGTGCATTTTCATGCAATCAAGAATAGCGCAAGATTTTTCATTGCCTTAAGCGATACTTCCGGCAACTGGTTTATTTATTCGAGTCTGGGGTCAAATGAAATACCTTTGCACTCCGAATATATTCCACATCGGGAATATTCAACCTAAAGTTAACAAGCCTTGCTGCCACAAAAAAGTAATCCGATAATCGATTTAAATATTGTAACACTGTAGGTGGGGGAGCATTTTCCTCTTTCATTAATGCTACAATCAGTCGTTCCGCTCGTCTCGCTACAGTTCTTGCAATATGAATTGTTGCGGAAGCCTTCGAGCCGCCCGGTAATATAAACCGTTCTATTTCCGGGGTTTCTTCTGAATACTTGTCAATCTTTTCTTCCAAATAATTAACCGTTTCCTCTGTTAATTTATTCTTTCTTTCTTTAACGACACTAGCGATGTCACCGCCACAATCAAAAAGTTCGTGCTGAATTTTCTCTAAGTCATCTATAATATCCGAGAACTGATCTTTGCTAAGTTCGGTTATCGCCTTGCCTACAAATCCATTTAATTCATCAATCGTTCCATAGGCTTCGACACGGATATCATCCTTAAATACACGTCCACCAATTAATGATGTCTTTCCTTTATCACCTGTCCGCGTATAAATCTTCATTTCAAAGTCTTTTGTTTCGTCAGTCGATTGATTTCGTGTTTGCTGATCAATTCTTACAATATTTATGCCTAAATCTTTTGCTGCTTCTTGTGCTAATGGGGTAACGATAGTATTTCTCGCAACTTTCAACTCCCCAACCATTCCTTTATATTTCAGTATATCTGCACGGCTCAATAAGTTTTTTGAAAAAACATTTTGCGCAATTGAATCTTTTGAATGGGCTCGTACCACATTTTCCTCGACAGCTTGATATAATTCGGTTGCTTTAACAAGCTGAATTCCGAATCTTTCAATGGTCGCTAAATGCGCTGCAGATAGCTCTTTATAGGCAGTGGATGCTATTCCTGCTTGATCCTGCAAGGATAAATCACTAGCTTCCCTCGCGGCAACTACAGGAATATTGTACATTAGGGCATGGGAGATGAGATTAGTCGTCATATTATCCGTGATTCCATTCGCTATCTTTGCCACTGTATTAGCGGTCAACGTGGGCATAATAATAATTGGAACGCCTTCATATAACGGACTCAATCCCATATTTTCACTTTCGAGATAGATCTCTTCTATATCTAATTCTTTTTTTAAATCATCGATTGAATAAATATATTCTGCACTTATAGACAATGCTACCTTTAGCTTCCAATTAGCCTGATGCATTTTTTTTAATTGAACGATTGATTCTTTAAAGCCTACAGCTCCGCCCGTAAATACTATAAGAGCTGTCTTCTTCTCTTTATCAACATGGCTGACTGTATGGTTAGCTTCCACGTTCATCCCCCTTATTTAAACCACCTTTAAGCGCGATTCCTAGTGGTGTGATAAGTAACGGATGCTCCGGCTTTACGATCTCAATTCCAATATACTTCTGGAAAACTTTTGTAAATTCACTAAAGCAACTTGCTCCGCCAACGACATAAATCGTTTCCACATCATCAAACCCTTGTAAATGCCTTTTAATAATGGCAGCCATCTTTTCAACGACTGGCTTGATAATAGGGAAAACCTCCTTTTCCTTAGTCTTATCTTTTTTCATCTTTTCCGCTTCCTCAAATGGTATTTTTTTAGCACCAGCTAAGACTAGACTCATATGTGTTCCGCCTGTCGGTTCATCCGCTGAGTAAATCACTTTATTATTTTTTAATATACTAATCCCTGTTGTTCCGCCACCTACATCAACGACAGCACCATCAGTTATCCTTAAAACAACGGCTGCCGCATTCGTTTCTTCTAGGACGTCCGTCACTTCAAATAGTGCTGATTCAAGTACGTTCGTTATCACTTTTCGACTCCCTTTGTCTACCCGTGGCGGGATTGCCGTCGAAGCTTTCGTTAGAGGAAACCCTAATAATTCTTCCATATCCCGTTTCATTTTCTCTACAATATCCACAGCTTGCAAAAAATCAACAACAATTCCATCTTTAACAACAGAGGCTGGATATAATGCTCCGGCTAAAGGCTTATTTTCTTCGGTAATAACGGAAATTGCAATATTGGCGGTCCCCAAATCTACGCCAACTTTAACATTGCCAGAATAGACCGGGACCTTCTCTTTGTTGATAACTTTAGCAAAGGTGTTAACATAGTGATTAATTTCCCTAATAGATACTGACAAACGTACCAACCTTCCATTCCTACCTCAAGAGATATATTGGGCTATTAATTAATAAACTTAATCAACTGGTAATATTTCAATCACTTTCTTCACGTCTTCAGCTGACTGGTTCAGCTGCTTCTGTTCATCAGCTGTTAACGGTAATTCAATAACGCTCTCAATTCCGTTTCCTCCAAGAATTGTCGGAACACCGAGGTAAATGTCTTTATAACCATATTCTCCTTCTAAATAAGCAATGGATGGCAATATTCGCTTTTTATCCTTCACAATAGTTTCGGCCATTTGTACTAATGAAGCAGCGGGTGCATAATAAGCACTTCCATTTCCGAGCAAGTTGACAATTTCTCCCCCACCTTTTCGAGTACGTTCCACAATCGCATCGATTTTTTCTTGGGGTAGTAAATGATCGAGTGGAATGCCTCCTACATTAGAATAGCGAATTAATGGAACCATGCTGTCTCCATGGCCGCCTAGGACAAACCCGGTAACATCTTCAACCGCTATATTAAGTGCTTCCGCTACGAAGGTGGAAAAACGTGCTGTGTCAAGAACACCAGATTGACCGATAACGCGATTCTTCGGAAATCCTGTTGTTTTAAAGCAAGTATAAGTCATTGCATCGACCGGATTACTCAAGACAAGAATATAACTGTCAGGTGCATAACGGACAATTTCTTTTGATACATCAACCATAATCTTCGCATTGATGTTAACGAGATCGTCGCGACTCATCCCGGGTTTTCTCGCAATTCCAGCTGTTATAATGACCATATCAGCATCTTTTATATCTTCATAATTGGATGTACCGGTAACCTTTCCGTTAAACGGTTCCACTGGTCCCGCTTCCAGCATATCGAGCGCTTTTCCTTTTGTCGGATTCTGCTGTTCCGGAATATCAACTAAAACGACATCTCCCATTTCCTTTTGTGCTAATAAAAAAGCAGTCGTCGTTCCGGTAAAACCAGCTCCAATAACAGCAAACTTTCTTCTTTTAAACATAGACATTTTCTTCCTCCTTCATTTTTGTACATATGAGTAAAATATTATGACTCCACTCACTTGTTCCATCTTTAATTACAATAGGGACAGCTACTGACTTCACGCGCTGTCCCTATTTCCTACTAATTCAAGCTTACTCCGTTTTCGGAAGGATTGCATCTAATTCATTGTGTGGACGCGGGATAACATGTACAGACACTAATTCACCAACACGGTTAGCAGCTTCACTTCCTGCATCCGTTGCAGCCTTAACTGCACCAACATCACCTGATACTAAAACAGTGACTAATCCAGCACCAATCTGTTCTTTTCCAATAATATTAACATTAGCAGCTTTTACCATCGCATCCGCTGCTTCAATTGCACCTACCAAACCTTTCGTTTCAACCATTCCTAATGCACCATCAACTCTAGCCATTTAAAATTCCTCCTTATTTATTAATTTTGATATTCCCTTAAGATTTGTCTTACTAACTCTTCAATTTTCTCAGGGTTAATTGGTTCATCACCAATTGATTCTTTTACCCGACTTTCCACATTACTAAAGTTCGCCTCAGATGAATGTTTTCCTTTTCCTGGGCGAGGTACTTCAACCTCTTTAATGCCGTGGGCCACCCGTTTAATATTAATTAAGTGGCGGGCAGTGATATTATCAGAACTGATATTACCACCATAACCTCCACATCCTAACGTTAGGGAAGGGGTTAAACCAGTCGTTGCTCCAACTGCTCCAATGGAGGATAGCGTATTAACCATAAAGCGGGAAACAGGCATTTCTTCTCCAAACGATTGAACAACTTGATCATCATTCGTATGAAGCGCAAAACTATGACCTCTTCCACCTAAGTTGAGCAATGCGAGGGATATTTCTTTTGCCTTTTCTTGGCTTTCTGCTGTATACAACGGGAAGATTGGACCTAGTATTTCAACGGAAAGGGGTGCCTCTTTTCCAACTACGGTTTCTTCAGCAATAAGTAATCTTGTATCCGCTGGCACACGGATGCCTGCCATATCAGCAATTTTTAGAGCAGATACACCTACAACAGCTGGATTCACCCGATTACCAAGCCAAACAATTTGCTCTAATTTTTCTTTTTCTCCAGCATTAAGGAAATAAGAACCGTTTCTCTTAAATTCTTCAATTGCCTTTTCTTTAATTGATTCATCGACGACAATGGCTTGTTCTGTTGCACAAATCGTTCCGTAATCAAACGTTTTACTGTCAACAATTTGTTTTACCGACTTTTCTACATTCGCTGTCCGTTCGATATAAACCGGGACGTTACCAGGACCTACACCATAAGCCGGTTTCCCTGAACTATAAGCTGCTTTCACCAAGCTACCTCCACCAGTGGATAAAATCAAATCTACATCCCGGTGATGCATTAACCCATCTGTTGCTTCCATCGTAGGCTCTGTTATCCAGCCGATTAAACCATCAGGAGCACCAGCTTTCATCGCAGCTTCATTACAAATTTTTAATGTCTCCACCGTACATTTTTTTGCACGAGGATGGGGACTTACAACGATAGCATTTCCCGTTTTAAGGGAAATTATTGTTTTAAACATAGCGGTTGAAGTTGGATTAGTCGTCGGAATAATGGCAGCTACCACACCGAAGGGATAGGCAATTTCCGTCACACGATTAACTGTGTCCTCCCTGATGACACCAACTGTTTTTTCATCTTTTATGGATTCATAAACATCTCTTGATCCGACTTCATTTTTCATTATTTTGTGTTCGACTACACCCATTCCAGTTTCAAAAACAGCCATCTCCGCGAGTTCTTTTGAATGGGTATAAGCAGCGTCAGCAACTGCTTTAACAATGGAATCTATTCGCTCTTTGGAAAAAGTCATAAATTCCTTTTGGGCATCTTTTGCTTTTTTTACTGCATTTCTCATTTCCTGAATTGATGTTAAATCTTTATCCATAAGTGTCTTACCCCTTTCCATTAAATCTTACAGTTGTCTGTGTTACTCTTTAACATATGGTGTTATTTGGATCATTTTTTGCGTATCTTCTGGCTGAGCAGTATCCACACTAGATTGCACAATTGGATCAGGCAAAGGACTTTCATGTTTCCATATTTTAACTGCCGAGTGGTTCAATGATGTCTTATTATCGTTTAGGTCTTTTACTACCTCGATCACTATTTTTGTTACCTTTTCTACAAAATCCCTGTCCATACCACCACCTCCAGCTTCTTAAATTTAATTTGTTAAAAATATGGATTATCCTTCACCATGAAAAATGATGTTCCAGGAATTGCTCTGTCTGGCGTAATCTTCCATAGCCTTCATTGTATTCAACTGGACTAAATCATAGATCAATTGAAGCCCTTCCCCTGTATAAGCGGAAGTGATAACGATCGGTCCCCGCACCATCGCTTTTTTCAATATCTGAATGGATCGCTCAATGTCAGCTTCAGCATGGTCAGCTTTCGACACGACGCCTATCGGTAATTTATTGATTCCAGAACTAAAACCCGGTGCAAATATGGTTTTGTCATTCGTAGCATCTTGTAAAAAGATAACATGGGTCATCTCCATCGATGTTGCCATGATGTTTCGATAATGTAATGGGTTCTCAATATACTCTCCCGGTGTATCGACAATCCAATCATCATAAATGAGCGATTGGGTTTTAACCTTTTTGTCTTTTCGTTCCCTTTTCAACAAAGCATCTGCTAATGTCGTTTTTCCAGCATCGATACCTCCAAGGATCATTACACGGTTATTCGTTCGCAAATTAATTCCCCCATTCCATCCAAATCATGATTTCGTTATTTTCGTTGGGGTGAATGACAAAATTTCTTTTAAAAACTGGTTGATCTCATTTAAAGCAGTTTCAACTTCAGATACGCTGCCAACAAGGACCAAACTGCCGGTAAATCGATCTAAAAAGCCAATTTCAACATTCGCGGCTTTTGTCGCACGGTCTCCGGCAATAATTACCGATTCACTTGGAGTCAGCGTCAGTATACCTAAGGCCCCTGCTTGCTGGATACCAAGTTTATCAAACATATCTTCATCAGGATTAGCAATTAAGTGACTCAGTGTAATCTGTTTTCCTGGAACAAATTCTTGTATAAACCGCTTTTTTTCTTCCTCCATGCTCTACACCTTACTTTCTGATTACTCTCTTATCTTTTCTTTTTCCATTACTTGAAATAGTATGATGTATGCAACTGGAGCCGGGTTATTTCGCTTCTTTTTTATCGCCTTTACCTAAAATCATGTTTGCAATGATGATAGCGATAATAACGGCGGCGATTCCACCAACAAGTTTTCCGACAACCATTGGAAATATCATTTCACGAGCAACACCAGCTGCGAATCCTAAATGATCACCAAGTACAAACGCTGCAGGTACAGAAAAGGCGACATTAATGATTTTTCCCCGATTATCCATATCTTTCATCAAGTTAAACATAGCAATGTTATTAGCTAGTGTCGCTACCAAACCAGCTGCAGATACATCGTTCATTCCTAACAGTTTTCCTACTTTCATTAAAGGTTTTTTGAAAACCCGGGTAATCACTTCAACCATTACGAAGGCTCCTGCTAAAACAATCGCGATGCTACCAACTATTTGAATCCCTTCTTCTAAAGGAGTAATCCCAGGAAGAATCGTTAATCCGGTAAGTACATCGACAATACCTATGGCTAGACCTAACGTTGCGACGACAACGACCCCATAGCCGAAGATTGTAAAAGCTTTAATGATTTTATCAGGTATTTTCCACAATCCAATAATAATCAAAGCGGCTAATAGGAAAATTGGAATAAGGTTTTTCATAATCATTACGATAGAATAGCCGGACACAAGCCCACCGACAATAGCTCCGATTGGAATCGCAATAAACCCAGCAAGCATTCCTGTTGCAAGATAGCTATGATCTTCTTTTTTTATAATACCTAGTGCTACTGGAATAGAGAATACAACCGTTGCCCCCATCATGGACGCCAATATAATGCCTGAAAACATGGCAACATCTTGATCAATCGCCATCTCTTGCGCAAGTTGTAATCCACCCATATCAATTGCAAGCAAGCTACCAGCAAACATCGCTGGGTCCGCGCCAAGTGCTGTATAGATTGGAACAACAATCGGGTTTAGTACTTTGGAAATAATGGGAGCTATAACAATAATCCCGACCATCGCAAGAGCCAAGGAACCCATAGCCATGATTCCTTCCTCAAATTTATCTCCTAACCCGAATTTATTATTAAATATTTTATCTAGAGCACCAATGATCATAAATATGACCATAATATAGATAACTATTTCATTTATTCCCACAGCTCGTCCTCCTCATTAAGGGAATAGTAAACATTATTCATCTGTTATATCAATCGAGTCAATAACACCGACAATGACTGAATCAATCGGAATTCTTTCTTTACCAAAAGCGGTTCGAGCACTACTACCTTTCGTAACAAGCACGTCATCTCCAACTCCAGCACTCGCCAAATCTGCAGCTACAAATGATGAATCCACCCCTTCAGAATACTTGGGTTTAACGACTAATAATTTTAGTCCATTCAACCTCTCATCTTTCCGGGTCGCCCATACGGAACCAATCACATGACCAATAATCATCATCCATTCTCCCTATGTCTTTGGATATTCAGATTATGTCTGCGAATATAGTCGGTAGCAAGTGGAGTTATAATACTTGAAGCTGGAATCCGGATATTTTTAACATTTTGTAAAAATACTCTTTGCAGTTCATTTTCCGTAATTACTTTATTATTAATTTCGGTAAATTCCGCAGTCTCATGTTTCACTTCATTCGTTGGATTAAATGACCGTATCTGGCTCTTATTTTCGGGTGCCTGTACAGCTGGTGACTTTTTTATAATTTTTGCTAGTGTTCCTTTTTTAAAGCCACAAGCATTCGCCTCGTCAAAGTCAATATGCATATAAGTTCGATATTTTGGACTAACTCGAATCACTACTTCATCAAAAATGAGTGATCGATCACCAAATATTTTCACTTGAACGATTTCTTTATTTTCTACATGTAGTCTTTCCGCATCGTCAGGAGATACATGAATATGTCTTTTAGCAACAATTAATCCTTTATCTATCGTTAATTCACGGTCATTATTGATTAACTTGATACCTGGCGTCCCATCAATATCACCGCTTTCTCTTACAGGTGCCTTGATACCTAGAGATACGGCATCCGTTGATGATACTTCGACTTGTGTTGCCTTTCGTTCAGGACCTAGAATAACAACATTTTCCATCCTGCCTTTTGGACCTTCGATGGTTATTCTTTCTTTACATGCAAACTGACCTGGTTGGGACAGTTCTTTCGCCTTTGTAAGCTGATAGTCCTTTCCAAATAAAGCATCAATGGCTTCCCGGCTCAGGTGGATATGCCTACCCGATGCCTCAACTTCAACAAAAGCCTCTTCCGTCATCGCATTTTTAACTGCATTTTTTACCATGTCTACAATAATTTGATCCAAGTGTATCACCCCTCTTTCACTTTATTGTAATCACCAGTTTTATATTTAAACATCATGATCAAGCAAACAGAAGACAGTCGATTTAGGGCTAAAATGATATCGTCTCGTTCTGTGCTGCCATCTTCTTTTTTAAAAGCTTGATAAGCTGAAAGCTCCGTTTCCCTTACGAAGGTACGTATACTATTTAAAACAACTATTCCCTCACCCATACGATAATCGGGAGTAAAATATCCCTCTCCAAAATACTTTTCCGGCTGATGGGACATTTCCCTGATATCATGTTCATTCATATTAAGCAGGTGAATCTTTCCAAGTTCCTCTTCCATGACCTCAGAGCGGAGTATTTGACGTACAAAGCCAATCAGTTCTGATAAATCATCAATCAGTGCCGGATATTTAACGAGTTTCATTTGCCCTTCAATCATTTTTGCCTCCAAAGAGTCCAGCTTACCACGCAAAACAATACGTAGATGATCTTTAAACACAAGTAAATCTGAATGAAGAGAAGTCATATATTCGGGCTTTTCATCGATAAAACCACCATGCATTAATCGATATTTAAAAGAATCATGATTGTACAAATCAGATACACTGCTTTCATCATTCACCGATGTTTCCTCTTCGTTCGGTTCTTCAGACGAAAGTTCAACAAATTCGACAGTTACTTTTTTCTCCTGTAAAAAACTTTTCGCTGAGGGTGTTAATATAGTTCCTTTGGGAAGTTTCAGTACCGATTCTTGTAACTTATCTCTGTATTGTTGACTTCGTAATGAACTCTCCGTTAACACAGCCATCGCTTCACTTCCTTTTTATCACGCATTAACGGTCTGTAATACCCCCATATCTAAACAAGAGGGAAAACCAAAATGTTAAGGTGGGGGATATACAGTCCGTAAATACCTGATTCTGTTCAACTAACATTCAGTGGGGGGGGAAGGAATTCCCCACTGAATGAAGTTTCACTATATCACGGGCAGATCCAATGTCTGAAATAAGATAAGGATGAAGCCCATTCCTCATCTTATCTAAAACCTGACATATTCCCTCATCATCTGTTTAATTTCACTTTTCTGCCTGTGGTAGGATAGCACTCATCTCACCATGTGGACGTGGGATGACGTGAACGGAAATAAGTTCACCCACACGATCTGCTGCAGCTGCTCCTGCGTCGGTCGCCGCCTTAACTGCACCTACGTCACCAGTAACAAGAACGGTGACTAATCCTGCACCAATTGATTCTTTACCAATTAATGTAACGTTTGCCGCTTTAACCATAGCATCTGCCGCCTCAATTGAACCTACTAATCCTTTTGTCTCTACCATTCCTAATGCGTTTGTGTTTGCCATTTTAATTTCCTCCTTGAATTCGTTTATATTTTATATCCTGATTATTTTTATAAAAACTAATGCCTTCAATGTTTATCATTCGCCGTTAATAAATGATGGATAAGCTCAGCCTTTTTGGATGTTTTAATTTTTTCAGGTTGATCCTTCATGACATTTGTCTTTCGGGCCAGCGTACGAAGCTGATTCACAGTCATCTTTTCCAACTTTTCTTTCTCGTGGACAACAGGTTTTTCGGAGCTTTTGGGGCTCTTCACCTTAATAATTTCCGCTTCCTTTTTTTCAGGATCAACTGCCACCTGGGCGGGTTGGTCTTTTGACTGTTCCGACTGTTTTTCGTTAATTTCCTTGTCTTCAGTCGCTTGATCAGCGGATTCATTATCGGTTCTCTTAACTAACCGATTTGTCTCCGTATGCATTCTAGGTATGACGTGAGCTGAAATTAATGTACCAACGGATTCCACTACTTCACTGCCTGCATCAACAGCCGCCTTGACTGCCGCTACATCTCCAGAAAGTTGCACCGTAACATAACCGCCTTTAATGACTTCTGCATCGAGAAGTGATACATTCGCAGCTTTCAATGCAGTGTCAGCTGCAACAATGGCACCTACGAACCCTTTCGTTTCAATTAATCCTAATGCATCCATATGATTCACCTAATATCCTAAGGGATCGTTGGCAACTTGTTGCACAGCATCCGCAAAAGCGTCACAGGCGGCCTGACAAGCTGATTGACTTCCTGTCAGCAACGCTCCCCCAAAGTTGGTTTCGGAAGGTGGGCCATAGAAGGTGGCTACTCTTACATCTGCTGCCTTGAGTGCTAAATCCAGCGCATATACTGCCTCTAACGGCGGTGCAATAAGATATGCAAGGGCCTCCCCAGTACGAATATTCGCTTCATTCGATAGAAATGTCCCGCTCCGTGAGACGAGATGAGCAAAATAAGTGATAGAGTCATCATCATTTGCACTCATAAAGAAAGCATCATTTTCAATATAACGTATCGCTGCATCCAACCCGCTTTTTACTTCCTCTGGATTATTACCTGCTAAAACACCGATAACTTCTCCGGTGAGTTTCGATGTTGCGTTGTCTGCGCCAGCATACATAGACTCTGCATAAACAACGTCAACTGCAGCTTTTTTAGTCGCTTCATCTAAGGCGGTATATACAACATCATCAATATCACCAGTGATAATCCCTAAACTTCTTTGGTTTGACTGAAGCTTAAATTCCTTAGCCAGATCTTGACTGACATTTGAAATTAACTTTACGCCCAACACTTGAGCATAGATCGGACTATGTTTCATTCCAATTCCTCCGTTTCCCATTGGTTTATTAAACATACTCACTTCACACTTTATTTAAATCAAGACCGGAAGCTTTATGATCGATCATCCTTTTGATTAAATCAGCAATATGTGCTCCAGCTTCAACTGGTGGAGTTCCCCCCTGATGGATGTTTGAAATCACCGTCCGTTTAGCTTCAGGCATATTCACAGTCGGCTTATAAGCGATATAAGCGCTCATTGATTCAGCTGTAACAAGACCAGGTCTTTCTCCTACAAGCAGACATACAACTTCTGCGTCCGTTAATTCACCAATCACATCCATAGCTGGAACTCGGCAATGTTTCACAAATAAATCATTCCCTACTTCAACACCATGCATGTTCAAGCCTTGTTTAATCGCTGGCAGTATATCTTCCAGATTAGCTTCAACGGCTGCAGAGCTTAGACCGTCACCAACAACGATCTGCACTTCGGGATGGCCGCAATGTTGTTTGATTTTTTCTTTTTCTTCATCAGAAAATTGTCTACCCAAATCTGGTCGAGTTACATATTCATCTTTATCTACAACAACTGTTTGCGTTGGAAAAAGTTGATTCTTATCAACAAATTCCTCATCGACATAGGAAAACACTGCATCTTGCGCGGCAGCATGGTCTGCTTTAAATCTTAATGAAGTCGTTGTTAAATAACGAACGCCAGTATGCCATACTCCTAATCTTGCTGGCGATTTAGCTTTCAACTCGTAATATCCTTCTTCATTATTAGGCTCTGGAACGAGCAATTCCTTTTTAATTTCCACTTCGGAAATATCCGGCAAAACTGCGTCGGCGTTATTTCCAGAATTTGACGAATGGGTACTTTTTTCTGCATTCTGTTGGCCGTTCTCATTCGAACTATTTCCTTCAACCATCTCATTTAAAATAGTTTTAATGAGTGATTTCAGCTCTTGATCATTAACCATTTGTTTTCCTCCTTATGCTAAAAATAGCGAAGCATCGCCGGCTTTTTTCGTAAGCCTACCCGCGTCATCACGTATTCCCATTTGAATCAGCCATTCATTATACTCTTTTATCGGATTTAAATTTAGTAACTCACGTAAAGTTTGTATATCATGATAACCAAGTGATTGGTAATTCAACATCACGTCATCACCGTGTGGAACTGTAATTAAGAAATTAACCCCGGCTTGCGCTAGAAGTGTTGAAAGTATTTCCATATCATCCTGATCGGCTTTCATATGGTTCGTATAACAGACGTCAACACCCATCGATATACCTGAGAGTTTACCCATAAAGTGATCTTCCAGCCCTGCACGAATGACTTGTTTCGAATCATATAAATACTCAGGTCCGATAAATCCTACAACCGTATTAACAAGAAACGGATTATACCTTTTTGCAAATCCATAACAACGTGCTTCTAGAGTAAGCTGGTCAACTCCATGGTGCGCATTGGAAGATAATTCTGCACCTTGTCCTGTTTCAAAGTACATTACATTCGGTCCTGCCGATGTTCCCTCACGTAATACAAGATCTTGAGCTTCACTAATAAGGTCAGCCGTAATTCCGAAAGCTATATTTCCTTTTTCCGAACCTGCAATAGATTGGAAAATTAAATCTGCGGGGGCACCGCGACGGATAGCTTCCATTTGTGTTGTTACGTGCGCTAGTACGCTTATTTGGGTTGGAATATTATATTTATTTTTCACTTCGTCAAGCTTATGGAACATCCGTACAACGCTTTCTACTGTATCGTCAACCGGGTTTAAACCTAATACAGCGTCACCGGAACCATAGGAAAGCCCCTCTAATAAGGAAGCGACAATACCATCTTCATCGTCAGTTGGATGGTTTGGCTGTAATCGAGATGATAGTGTTCCAGGAAGACCGATGGTAGTATTACAATGAGCGGTGACATTTATTTTCTTTGCACCTTTAATCAAATCAAGATTAGACATAAGTTTTGCAACCGCAGCAACCATTTCAGACGTTAGGCCACGGGATAGCCGCTTAATGTCGTTCCCTGTTGTCTCAGTAGCTAAAATCTTTTCCCTCAACTCTTGTACCGTCCAATTTTTAATGGAGTCGTAGATTTTTTCATTTACATCATCTTGAATAATACGTGTCACTTCGTCATCTTCATATGGAACGGCAGGATGATTTCTGAGATCCTCCAACGTTAAGTTGGCTAGAACAACCTTAGCAGCCACTCGTTCTTCAGCTGATTCCGCTGCTATGCCAGCCATAACATCTCCAGATTTTTCTTCATTTGCTTTTGCCATAACATCATTGATTGTTTTAAATTGGTAAGTTCGTCCAAATAATACTGTTTTTAAAATCATAGTGATCCTCCCTCCAAATTTCAGGAAATTTTTTTATTTCATCGTTAATTAAAAACAAGCGTTTTGATTACGACTGGCAGCACATTTCCATCAGCGATAGGATGACCAATATCGATATAATCCCCATCACTTACCGATACGCTATCAATACAAATGAGCGATTGGTCCTTGCCAAGTATTGATAATAATGTTTGTCCAAGTGCTTTGGCTATATCATTTTCAACAATGACGATTAAAGGTAATCCCAGTTGGGTGTATGGTTTCATCCCTTCCGTAATGCCTTCTGCAGCCTTGACGATTTTAGGGAAACTAACGATACCATCTCCAGAAAATGAAAGGGCTACTTCTTGATTATTTTTCCGCACTTCGAACCATTCCAGCTTTTCCTGAATCGATGCTGCATACTCATCCGGATTATGTAGCAATTCGTCTTGCAGCTTAAGGACTGGTACATTTTTAACAGGAAAAACATCGCCTGAATACGTAATCGTACTTCCGCTTATTTCTGTTGTATGTGAACCAGCACCAACTACAGTGGCACGAATGAGCTCAGATGGTTCGACAAGGTTGAATGATTTTACTAGTTCTGACTCAGCAATCGCTGCACCAAGCATTTGTCCAATATCACCATATTTAAATACATCGCCATCCGTTTGGTTATAGATTGCTTCGGCAACACCTCCCGTAAATGAAATATGGGTTAACTGGTCGATCGCTTTAATGTTTTTATTCGTAATTATTTTTTCAAGTTGATTGGATGGAGGCTTAATCCCTACACTTTCTTCCAATAGCTGCACCATTTTGTCAACGATGGGTTGTAATAGTTCCTTTGTTGCCATTTGCCCAACTTTAATGTCCAGGCCACTTGTGTTAATTAAATCTTGGATTTTTTTAGAGATATATTCGATTTTTTTTGTACGTTGATTAATTTTTATTAATCGGCCACCAATATCCAAACAACCTGTATCAATGACTTCACCTCGATGCATTACTGCCAGATTACTTGTTCCGCCACCGATATCCAGGTTGACTATTTTAATGGAGTGTTCTTTTGAATACGTGTGTATTCCGGCACCTTTAGCAGCGATAATACTTTCTAAATCAGGTCCGGCTGTAGCAACAACAAAATCTCCAGCAAATCCACTTAAAGCTCGGAGAACCTCTTCGGCATTATCTTTTCTTGCCGTTTCACCAGTAATAATCACTGCACCTGTATTAATACTTTCTTTATTAACTGCAGCTTTTTGATATTCTGTTTCAACAAACTTTTGAATAGCATCTTGATCAACTTTTTCACTTTCAATAAGTGGTGTATTGATAATTTCACTTTTATAAATTACTTTTTTATCAACAATCATGATTCTCGGAACATTAAAAGCCGATGCAACATTTTCAATGGTTAAATTGGAAAATATTAATTGTGTTGTCGATGTTCCTATATCAATTCCTACACTTAATATTTTTTCCACCAAATTTTCACCTCCACTTCCTTCATAATTGACTTATAGAAAGCAAAAAAGCTTAAAGTACAAAAAGGACTACAAAAATCGCAGTCTACTTTATACCTTAAGCTTCTTTGCTTTCGGATAAGCTCATACACCATTGTATTAGCTCGATTTGAATCGGAATGTTATCTCCATTCCTTTATTTCTCTTATTAAATTTTATCGTTCCCATTAATTTATCTTTTACATAATTTTTAACAATCATCAATCCCAAGCAATTATTGTTAATTTTATCGATTTTGAAGCCTATTCCATTATCAATAACGGAGACAACGATGTCATCACGATCTTCTTTCAATGATACATGAATCAGACCCTTTTTATGATTGGGAAACGCATGATCATAACAATTTTGCACAAGTTCATTGACTATGAGAGATACTGAGGTTGCGACATCACTTAACACAACAGGAGAACTTTCCGCATCAATGGATAATTCGATGTGATCCAGTACGGAATAACTTCGACGTAAATTATTGATGATAAATTTCAAAACAAGACTTAAATCGACCTCATCTCCAAGATGCCTTGCTAGAATATCATGTGTTGCTGCGATGGACATAACCTGATTAATGTTATTCGTCAGCACACGTTTGACCTCTTTATTATGGGTCCTTCTCTTTTCCATTCTCAAGAGCGAAGCCATCGTTTGCAAATTGTTTTTAATTCGGTGATGGGTTTCACGTACAGCCTCTGTTTTTGAAATGATTTCTGCTTCTTTGTCCTTCAGTTGTGTAATATCCCTAAGTATGATTGCGAAATCAAGTTTATCATCGTCTAGTAATATTCGTTTCAACCGATAATATTTGCCATCAAGTTGAATTTCTTTTAAAATTTTTTTCTCTTCTCTTAAGATCAAATCACGATAGGGGAGTTGTTTTCCAAATAAATCATTATAATAAAGATCTTCTGATTTATTATTTGAAAAAGCGTCCGCTATACTATTTTGAAAGATCAGCTTACCAGATGAATCGAAAAAATAGATTGCGTCTTCGATATAATTATTCACTCGTGCTGTCATTGTCATATAGTCTTTTAAATCTTCTTGTTTTGGATGCTCGTCCTCGTTAAATGATTTTTCTAATATATAGGTACCAAGCACACGGTCACCATGATTAATCGCATAAATACTTTGGCGAACTAGTTCATTTCCTTGAGTAAATGCTTTATACCCTTTGAGACTCCCGCCATGCCTGGAGACTCTCCATACACCAGGCTCATTCATTTTCAGAGCGAGTTGACCGACAGGTGACTTTTTATATAACGATTGATTCGAAACAGGTAAAACGTGATATACGACAAGAGACGCCATGCTCCCTTTAAAAGGAACATCAATAAAAATGTCACAATCAAACAACTCAGCTAGCTCATCTAATGCATGGGCCTTATTGTAAATAATATCTATCTCTTCTTCATTGAGATCTGTATACATCTTGCACAGATCAATCATTTTTGATTTATCACTCATAGACAATCACGATGGTCCTAGCAATTTCACCAATTGTGGTCCGCCCATCCATACTCATTTTACGTAATAGCTTATACGCATCTTGCTCGTCAAGATTTTTCTCTTTCATTAAGAGACCCTTGGCCTTATCGATAAATTTACGATCTTCAAGTTTTTTAGAAACTTCTTCCACTTGTTGATTCAGAGACTGAATGTCCTTCGCTCTGGATATACACATTTCGACTGTTGGAATAAATGATTTCTCATCAAGCGGTTTCACCAAATAACCAAGGGCACCAACTTCTTTTGCTTGTTCGACAAATTCCTTGTCATAAAAAGCAGTTAGTAATAATATCCCGCCGGCAATATGATCATGCATTATTTTTTTGCTAGCTTTTAATCCATCAAGCATCGGCATTTTTATATCCATGATCACCAAGTCTGGTTTATGTGTCTTGCATTCATTAATTGCTTCGAATCCGTTTGATGCCTGGCCTACTACATCGTAGCCGGCCTCTTCCAATAATTCTTTTATATCCATTTTTGTAACAGGCTCATCATCGACTATCACAATTTTTTTAGCCATAACTTAGATTCTCCTTAGAATTTCTTTTCTATTTATCGTCCATTTCTAAAACGATAAATTTCTAAGACGTCTCTATTTACACAGAAATTCTCTTTTCTTTAAGAGCGTATTCAAAAAAGAGGATGAAAAAGACCGAGGTCGGCTAAGCGCGCAACGTCCTGTACGTCGAATTTCGAGGCGGCGAAAGCTCCCCGCACTAGAATGTACGTTAGTAGGTACATAAGGAGAGCAAAGACGAGCCAACGAGCTTCCATCGGATGTGGTGAGTTCTACGTTGTCCACAAGACGTGGACCGTTTTAGTAGAACCACCTTAATCACGAATTGTCCTTTTCACCAAACTTTTTGAACAACCTCTGAAAAAAGACATAAAGGAGCCTTGAAAAAGTCATAACCCTTTCAAAGCTCCTTTGCTTTAATAAACGCATTTTTTATCAATTTATGCACGTCTTTGTGCTTACTAATGATTATATAAGTAAAAGCGTTTACTTGCAAGCGAAACGTTACGTAATTAACGCCACGGTTTTGAATGACTTTGTCACGCATTAACCTGTAATACCCCCATCTCTATACAGGAGGGGAGCCCAGCGTGTGAAGGTGGGAGGATATACAGTCCGTAAATCCCTGATTCTGTAACATTCAGTGGAGGAGGTAAGGAAACCCCAACTGAATGAAGTTTCACTTTATCCAAAAGTTCAGGTACAACGACTGAACTTATCGTAAATTAGCTAAAATAGCTACTATATCTTCATTTTTTGGTTGAATTGGGTTCGTATTAGTACAACTATCTTGCAAAGCTGATCGCGCAATGTCCACTTTAACAGCTTCAGTGTATTCAATATCGTACCCTTTAAAATCAGCAGGCATACCTAGACCAGATCTTAGCTTTTCAATAGATTTGATAAGACTTCTTGTTCCAATAGCACTGTTTGTAGCAGGTAATCTAAGCATTTGAGCTAGGTAGGCATACTTATCTGCTGCAGGGTTTAAATCGGTGTTTAAATATCCTTCCAGACCAGCATTATATAGGATAACCTCCGGCAGCAAAATTGCGTTTAACCGTCCGTGCGGGATATGGAATTTCGCCCCGCACGCATGTGCAATACTATGATTGATCCCTAAGCCTGCCGCATTAAAGGCAATTCCAGCCATCGTGGAGGCTTGATGCATTTTCTCCCGAGCAATGGCATTATTTCCATCATGATAGGCCTCTGGCAAATAATCGAAAATAAGACGGATCGCCTTTTCGGCAAGGGCATCCGAAAATTCATTTGCGTTGGTCGCGACATACGCCTCGATAGCATGTGTTAATGCATCCATTCCCGTGTCTGCCGTGATAGTTTTAGGAACAGACTGAACTAGCTCGGTATCTAAAATGGCTTCTTCCGGCAATAAAGAATCTGCAACAAGTGGATATTTTACACCTTTACTGCTGTCCGTAATAATTGAAAAGGAAGTGACCTCTGACCCTGTGCCACTCGTTGTCGGAACTGCTATTAAAGGTAATTTTTCATAATTGTATATCTTACTTGCAAACTCTTTCATCGCTTTTGCCGCATCAATCGCGGAGCCCCCGCCTATCGTAACAACTAAATCTGGTTTAAAGGCAGCAATTTCTTGTACACCTGCAACAACATTTTCAACCGGAGGATCGGGAACAATATCACTAAAGACTTTCCATTCATTTTGCCCGACCTTTAAACGACTCTTAATTTCCTCAATTATATTTGATTCAATGATGAATGGATCAGCAACAATAAATACACGCTTATCGTTAAAACTTTTCAACCGGTCAAGTGCATTTTTTCCAGAATAAATCACTGTATGCAGTTGAATTTTCTCCATTTTCATTCCACACCTTTCATTGTTATTGTGATGAGGTTGTGTACATTAGGTGACAATACTATAAATTTCAAAAAAGACGCAAAGAAGCTCTATAGAAGAAATTTCTTCTATAGAGCTTCTTTGCCTTTTAAACCTACACGTCGTTGTGTAAATTTATTGTACTACTTCATTTGTAATTGTGTCAATCGTTATTATAACACTTCCTTAACCAAGCTTTCATTTCAGTTGATTGAATATTTTCATATACAATCGAACCTTCAACAAATACAAATGGTTCGAAACATTTCGATTGATTCACGAGATGAATGAACTGCCAAATTGAGCAGTCATACGATGAATAGAGCGCCCTCATCGCCGCTCTATTAACCATCCAAAGTTACACCATTGTAACTTTAATACAATGCACAAATAAGAGAGTTGGTGTTATAATAGCAGCAAGTCAACTTTATAGTTTCTAAACACAAAAAAACTCTTATCTTCTGTGGGAATAAGAGTTCACAGACTACACCCAATACTAACTCTATTGGATGTTATGTCATGCATCTCCTTTTCCTGGAAGGTTCATGTGCATTTTATTTTGGCAAGTCTCCTGACTTATGGCTGAACCTCACTCTGCCTTCCCAGTAAATCCAGTGGCTTCATAGAGTAAAGATACCATTTACAGTGGCCGGACCGTTCAGGATTTTCACCTGATTCCTTTTTAATCATATATATAATATATATGAACCAAAATAATACGTATTAATTTATATATTAACTATACAACATGTATGTGAAAATGACAAATATTTATTTCTAAAAGTTGTAATTTAATATTTGAAAACCGTGTGAAGTCTGTTGCACTATCACGGACTTCACACGGTCATTTTCTAATCACAGTAAGTTGACTTCGCTTAGCTCAATGCGAGCAGTTTTTCTATTCTTCTGTTACCTTAAAGAATGTGCGAATTGCTGGAATCCCTGTTCCAGGATGGTCATCACGATACGTCAATTGCGGCTTCCGATAAATATCTGGGATTTGCACTTTTCCTTGGTAAATAGAAGGATAAATATCAAGTACATGATAACCTGGATCTCCAGATGCCACAAGAGGAAGTGTGATTGTACCTTGGCTATTAAATCCACAAATATATCCGATATAAGCATTATCATAAGTTACGCCTAATGCGTTATCAAACTCCGTCCAGCCGGCACCTTTAATGGTAACAGTAATTTCAGTTCCTGGTGGTCCCTCGGAAGGTGTGATTGATTCTACAGATGGCAGGATTCGCAGATACGTTTGACCATGAATTTCCTCCTCGACTTTTACGTCAATTAAATGAGGAATCCCACCAAGGTCATCCGGAATCTCGAATGGAAATGTAAATTCGCCATTTTCATCTGTCATCACGGTACCTAACTCTGATACTTCGGAACTGAAGCCTTCTGCTGTTACCCGGTTACCTACCATTGTATGCCAGTCCAACGTAACTTCAACATTTTCCGGTAATCCACTACCAGTCATTTCAACCGGTTCGCCAACTACTCCCATCTCTTTATCTATGGAAATTTGAACACCCTCTTTATTTTCAGCATCGGGCATTTCTATTCCACCAGGTGCTGGTTCTGGTGGCTCTTCAACGTATACTAGTTCTGTTTCTGGCTCATCATCTGTCACTTCAAAAGTAAAATTCTGTGTATGAATGTAATTAATCGCGGATGAATCCCGACTTATATAAGGAGCACCAGAAGCTCCACTCTCAATTGTGATCATATGGTCACCAATGCCCCCTGCTGCACGTACAACACCTCTTGCCTTGCCGTTTGTGGAGACACCGGTAAACATTCCTGTATAGGCATTATCATAATTGAGATGCCAAACACTACCATACATTTGCCAGCTTAAGCCTTCTCCAATAATTTCAATTTCTGTTCCAATTGGGCCAGATTCAGGAGAAATACTAAATATAGTTTCAACGAAAAAGTTTGCTTTAGCAACTTTCTTGTCATTTTGATAAATAATAATATCATGGTCATCACCAAAACCTTCTGGAATTGTAATGACACCGCTCCAGTTTCCATCTTCATCCGCTATACCGTCAGCTAGTTCCCTCTCCACTTCTTCATAGAGCGCCCCATTGAAAGAGTAATTATTATCTATGTCAAAGCTTCCTTCCATATCAACATACATGACTTTTAAGGGCTCTTTTGGCTCAAGTTCCTGCGCTGACAGATGAACCTCATCACCAATTCTACCTTCAGATTTATCCAGCGTTAACTTTCCGGTAAGTATTTCTTTTTCCTCAGGTTCGTCACTTTCTTCAGCTGATTCACTATCTGCCTTTTCACCATTTGTCGCTTCATCTGATTGATTATCTGTATTTTCTTGTGAGTCGTCTGATGCGCAACCGGTCAATATTAGGAGAACGAATAATAGCAATACAAATAATAGATTTTTAGTTTTTGACATATACTATTCTTCCGTTGTTCCTTCAATGATCGTCATTTTGGAAGGCTCCACATCAAAAGGTTCATACGCATATTCTTCTCCATCAACCGTTGCAATTATTTCATATTCAAGTGTACCAGTATTATAGTCTTCAGGAATTGTCCATCCAACTGTATAAAGCTGTGTGTCTTCCCCGTGATTTCCTAGTTCCATTTCAAATTCTTGTCCATCTTCTAGTACTACCTTAACATCCGCATCCTCAATTAACTCATCAGTAGTGGCGTCATTTACCGCTGCTCTAAATACCATGCGCCATCCTTGTTCAAAACGACTATTCACTACACAGACAGCATCTTCTACTAAATGTGAATTAATTGTATCTGCTTGGATTGCAACAACCCTATCCTCAGTTGAAGCTTCTTGTGTTACATCTGCCTCCTTGGTATCCGATTCACCGTTTTCCGAATCAGAATTATTGCTACATGCCCCCAACAATACGCTTGTAATAAGTAGAACAAGCATAAATAATAAAAACTTTTTGTTTAACTTCATTTGAAGTCCCCCTTTGATGTTTATTTCATGAAAAGACTTTCTACTTAATACCTATCGCCTAATAACAAGTATAAATAAAAGCGTTTTCTAAACTTATTTCACTACTATCCTATATATCTTTCAAGAATATTATAGTGAAAAATTCAATTCTACCTGCAACAAAAGACCCCCACGCTAAACAGTCAGTCTAAATACAATTAACCATTTAGTATAGGGGTTTATTAATTTTGTGTTATAGAGAAAATCACTTAGGAATTAAGATAAGCTTACAACTTGAATTCATTCACAAGCATATTCAATTCTTCTGCCAACTTCGCCAGTTCATCAGAGCTTGCGGCAACTTCAACCATCGCAGAGCTCGTTTGTTCAATCGATGCTGAGGTTTCCTCTACCCCTGCTGCAGATTCTTCTGATATGGCTGCAATTTCTTGAATTGCTCGGTTCATCTGCTCATTACTTTCCGTTATCTCGCGCAGATTGAGAGAGACTTCTTTAATACTACCTGCGACACCGGTTACGGATGTTGTAATCCTTCTAAAAGTCTCTCCTGTTTTTGTAATCTGCTCGGTACCTCGGATGACATCTGCATATCCAGCCTTAAGTGACGCAACAACCATGCTGGACTCACTTTGGATCCGCTCGGCAATATCTGTTATATTCGTTACGGATTGGGAAGATTGTTCGGCAAGCTTTCTTACCTCATCTGCCACAACCGCAAATCCTTGACCATGCTCGCCTGCCCTCGCCGCCTCAATCGCCGCGTTTAATGCAAGTAAGTTTGTCTGTTCCGCGATATTATGAATGACTACTACTAATTCTGATATTTGCTGAGCATGGGTATCCAACCCTTCCACTTTCGATACAGCTTCATGAACTACTCGGTCTATTTCCGACATTTGCTCCATCGAAGCCTCCATCAACCCGGAACCTTCATTCGTCAAATGGAGTACTTCAGATGCCGTTTGTTGAATCTCTTCACCTTCTTCAGCTGTCTTTTGCAATTTCGTCGTGAATATCCCCATATTATTCGAAAGGTCCGATGCATTATTCGCTTGAGATTCAGAACCAGCTGCGATTTCTTCCATCGTAGCTGCCACCTGCTCCGAGCTTTCCGTTACTTCATTGGACGATTGGGTTAGCTCTTCACTCTGACTTGTGACCGTTTCGGACACGGTGTTAATCCGTTGCAACAGATCGCGCATATTTTTATTCATCATATTCGTCGATACAGTCAATTGTCCTGTTTCATCCTCCGCTTTTACTTCAAGCGGTTCTTGACTTAAATCACCAGCCGCAATTTGATCCATTCGTTCCATGACTATTTTAATTGGACTTGAAATCATGCGGGCGAAAAGAATAGCAATTCCAATACTTAAGATTATTGCCAGAACCGAGATAACAAGTGATATTACTAATGTCCATAATCCCTCTGTAATCGCATTATCTGCTCCGTTAAGAATCATTGCCTCTCGACCCTCTGCCAATTGCTGGTAACTGTCCAGCAACCCTTCACCTATCGGGACAACATTCTCTTCGAATAACTGCAGCGCCTCCTCTACGTTTCCTTCGTCGTACATAGCAAATACATCATTTATGACTATTTCACGCCATTCGACTGTATCGTTAATAAGTTGCTCCATTTCTTCAGAATAATTTTTTTCAAGAATATCATCCTCAAATTCACGAGCTTCGTCTGTAAGAAGATCAAACTTTTCCTTAAATTCATTATCTCCCGTTAGTAAATAGCCACGGACACTGCCCACACGATTGGCAAAATTCGTAGTCAACCCCTCATCCGCTATCAGCATTGGCAGATCTTCATCTGCAATGTTCCTTAATACATTATTGCTTTGCGTAGTGGAGATAAAGCCCATGATTGAAATTCCAATAACAAAGGCGATTATAATAAAAAATCCTGCTAAAGTTCTTGCACGTATACTTTTAAATTTCACTTTTAATATTCGCTTCCCTTCCATGTTAAGCATTGAACATTTAATAAGATGGGTATCTCGTTCACATTGCTATAATTGACGACTGTTTCTAATGTTAATCTTCATTCTGGGTTCAGTTGCCATGTTGTAAGATGTTATCATCAGCGCCTGTCAGTTCGGTACTTTTTTCGCTGCTTTTAACTCTTGGAATACTTTCTCATCTTCAGGCAGGGGAGCCCAAGATTTGTAAAAAGCAGTTAATATATTGTCCACTTCAATCATTTCTTCCCCAATTTATTTTGCCGATATGACGCCATCCTTGACCTCTTGCACATGTTGCTCTGCAGCAACTTCTTCAAGCCCCTCTTCAATTTCGTTTACAAGGGCTTGCTTTCTTTCCACATCATCTTTCAACTCATTTACGGAACTGTTAGTGATAAATAACTAAATAAATAGACCTACCAGCAGTCCGCCAATGAGCAAACCAAATGTTTTCTTTATATGTATTCCACCTCACTCCAATTCAAACAAAAAATCCATATCCTACGAAAGAACTAGATTTTTATAGTATATTATGGAGTGTGTTATTTGTAAAGTTACTTATTTATTTTCTTGCATTTATCACGTATTAACGGTCTTTAACCCTCCCTCCTCTAAACATGAGGAGAAGCCTATATATGAAGGATGGGGGCAAAAAGTCCGTAAATACCTGATTCTGTTCAACTAACATTCGGTGCCGATTTGTTAATGTTAGTAGTTACTATTTGTTGGGGTGCATCTTACTTATTTATGAAAATGGGACTTGATTCAATAGAAGAGTTTAATTTAATTGCCCTTCGTTTTGGATTAGCATTTCTATGTGCTGCAGCTTTTTTCCTCATATGATAAGGAAAATAGACATGAACACTATGAATTATGCCATCATACTTGGCTTTAAATTATTTTTAGTGTTTACATTAATCACTTTTGGCTTAGATACTACTACCACATCAAAAATACACAACACCTGCTAGAACTGAATTGATTTTCTCTTTAAAACCCGTCTTTGCTGCACTATTTGGTTATATATTTATCAATGAGGTAATGGGTTCCACTGATTATATCGGGGCTTTATTAGTAATTGCAGGTGTCATTATTTCATCAACGAATAAAAAGGGAGAAAATAAGCGATTACTCAGCAAGAATGTATCATAGACAGAGACTTTAATATTAAACAAACCTGACTGTTATAGGAATCACATATTAACCTATCAAATATGTGATTTTCTATATTATTAAACTAACCTGCCCCTTTAGCTCCATTACTTCACACTTTAATACTAACATAATATTCCAAAAATATTAGTTAGTATTTACATAAGAAAAAGACGACCAATTGATGATCGTCTTATTTTATTATCGCACCCGTTACTTTAAGTGCAACAATTCACAATTAAGGAACACGGTAGCCAACTCTCTACACAAAAAAGACTAGCCTCGTTTTTGAGGATAGTCTACTCATTTGTTTCCATTATTTTTGTGAATAATTCCTCCAACAAACTGGTATCCCCGTTAACTATTCCATCCATATATAAATGATATATGTCATCATCTAAATTTAAATTTACTTCTAGTATATATCCTTTTGCTAAAGCAAGTACTCTAATGACTTCCCTTTGTGTTCTGCCGTTTCCTTCTCTAAACGGATGCATATAATTTAAATTATCCAATATTTCTGCTAAAGATTTTATGATTGAGGACTTATCATTTGCTTGTTGATGATAATCTGTTATCAGTTTATTCATATATTCTGTACCGGTATCAAAGGCTTGCATCGCCATAAACGGATTCCCATCTTTTGATATATTAACTTGTCGAAATTCTCCAGCCCAATGATAAATTTCTTCAAAGAGGAATTGATGGATCTTCTGGATATCTCCCAACGAATAAACATGAATTGGATTTTCGAATAGATCAAGTAATTTGTTCGTAACAATACGATACTCCTTGGCCTGTAATTCTTGTGCAGATTTTATGTTAAATTTATTTCGCAGAACCCCGCTGTCTGGATATACATACAAATCATCCGGGTCTTCATATTTATATGATGCGTATCTTTTCCTAGTCATCGGATTTTTCCTTTTGTTTTAAAATAAGATAATCCTTCACTTGCTCAACATCTTGTTTCGTGGGCTGCCAGCCTTCAATCATATTCGAACTAATTGCGTATAATGCACCTCTAAATTCTTCCTGATTGTTAAACTTAACACCCATAATGGTTAATTGAGGTTTATTGACATCCAACTTCAATCCTTACACCTCCAATTGCTCATATACTTATTATACCATGGTTAAACCTGCGTAGAAACATATTCCTTCTACAAAGATTGCACCCAATTGTAAAACTTTATTTTGTTGCCCAAAAGACCAGAACGATAAAAAACAGTATTATAAATACAGCAACAATCAGACTTCCAATAGTACCAAAGTGGATAATGGGACTTGCAATAACTTTATTTAGATAAATTAAATCGAAAGATAAAGCCGATAACAATAATACCATTCCAGCTAGTACAACCGCCTGTTTCCTTGCGGATTGATTTGTTATATATCTAAAACCTGCAAAGGCAAAAAGAATAAAAACGATTCCAAATATAATATGCCCAACAATTTCAAGAACAGAACAAGAAAGATTTAAGTCCATTAAGTCTGGGAAAAGCCTAAATGAAAATGAACCAAATATAATTATACAGATGTATTTGAACCAGTTTTTATTATCAGTGTCCATTTCTCTAGAGAGCATCTTCATATATTCTTTTGGGGAATTTCCAACAACCTTTTCTATGGGTTTCCCGTTACGTTCTGCCTCTAAAATAATCCCTGGCAATAGTTGAATATTTTCTTGCTGTTTTCATTTCTTGTTTCAACCTATCCCAAAATCTTTCCAGTATTTCGGGTCTCGAAGGTATTACCTTGCCATTATGATCATCTTTTCTGTGATAGTAACGGTTAAATTTATCAAATAAGTTGGGAACTTGAACGCTATATTTTTCCCATATCTCATGCCCATGTCTGGTTTTTAGATATTCTAGGAAGCTTGGAATGGAGCAGATTACGAAATGTAATGGAATTGATTTCTGGAGAGACTTAAAATCAGACAGTTATTCGGACAGTTCAAAAGAAGGCACTCCTTATATTACAGGTGCTAGCAATTTTAAAGAAGGCACCGTGAACACGGTAAGAACAACGCAAAAACCAAGTGTTTTTTCAAGGAATGGAGATATTTTAATATCAGTAAAAGGAACAATAGGCGAATTGGCAATTAATCCGTATGATGTATCACACATCGTTAGACAAGTAATGGTCATCTAGTTATCTTAGCCGAACCATGTTATACTTATATAGCGATGAGCTGATTCGTGTAAGTCGAGGAACAGGTTAAACATGTGATGTGAACACATAGTTCTCTCGCCACGAATAATCGTTAGCGCCTATATTTATAAGCGCTTTTTATTTTACGTTGATAAGATAACCTCACCTATTGGAAAAATCAATTTGATGGAATAAGGCTTCTCAAAAGTCTGACGAACCTTTGAGAAGCCCTAATTTCTTTTTTTCTACAGCAGCATCGTTTGATTGTTCTTCAACTCGTGCGTTGTTTATTTGGAACTTCACTTTTCCCCCACTTGGAAGCAAGCATGGTACCGTTGAGACTCCCACGACTAAAGTCGCAAGCCCTAAACCTTACAGTTTTCCGGGTGGGATTCTTGAATGACTAAACGTTCGCAGTCCATTTCTGTTTTGAACAGCCTTCAAGATGAGGGTATCTCATTACCCCTCCTAAGACAGTGCATATAGCATCTTAGGCTGATTAACTATTACCATCAATCACAGGTGCGTATCGAATATTCATAGCACCAACTAAATCACGATGTTTTTCGAATCCACATTTACACTTATATTTGCGGTCTCGTGCCTTATTTTTTTCAGAGCATTTAGGACATGTTTGACTTGTATAGGCAGGATTCACATATTCAACTTTTATTCCCTCTAAATTCGCTTTGTATTCACTGTATTTTGATAGGCGGTAGAATGACCAATTGTGCAGATTCTTTTCGTTTTTACGGCTTGTTCTTGCCGTCTGTCTAATGTTCGCTAATTTTTCTAAGCGAATGACAGAAATCTTATTTTCTTTTGCAAAATCAATGATGGCACGACTAACCTTATGGTCTTGATCTTTCATCCAGCGTTGTTCCTTATCTTTTGAATTGCGAATAGCATTTAACTTTTTCTTTTTGCCTAATGTTTTGCGTTCAGAACGGAATTTTCGCTTCACGTATTTATTTTGTCTGCCATTACTAAAGAAGCGTACCTTTTCATCATCTGTCACAGCCACAGCAGGTACTTTTAAGCCTAAGTCTATCCCCATGACTTTTACACCTGTTCCTTGAATGGTAGGTATCGTGACAGAAATTTGGGCAATCCATTTATTCGCTTTCTTTGTGACACGTAGCGTACCTAATTTGTGTTTTAGCAAATCGAAATGACGGTTATCTTTATCAGCAAATAAGGCACGAATAGGGGTTTTAGTTGCTTTGCCATTGACCATGATTGGTATTGAAATGTGTGTAAAATCAAACGAATAGTTTTGGTTATTCCAAATACACACTGGTTTCTTCAAAACAGGAATCACCTTGTATTTATTTTTCTTCGCTTTTTTAAACACACTTTTAGCGTCTATAATCGCTTGATTTTTAACAGCACTGGGCAGGGCAACAGAAATATGCTTGCTTGATTTCTTTGTACTTTTCTTTTCAGCAACCATTTCTGAAACTAGAGTATTGATTGTAGAAATGTACGATTGACTCATTTCTGACAAAATAGAAGCCTGTTCTTTTGTTGGAAGCAATTTGACTTGAACCGTTATGGTTTGCGACACATGGCTCACCCCCTTGTTTTTTGTTGCTCAACATAACGTTTAATGGTTTCGCTCGATACATTTCCTGCGGTAGATACAAAATAGGAACGTGTCCAAAGGCTTGGCAAGTGTTGAAGATGCGAAAATTCCTCTCTTAACTTTTTAGAAGTCACCCCTTTAATTTTCGCCATAATATTAGCAGGACTAAATGTTGGTGGTGTATTCAGAAACATATAGGTATGGTCCTTGTCACATTCCAAAGCAACAATCACAATTTTTAATTCTTCACATCTTTCTTGGACTAATTGTTTGAATCGTTCCTCTACATCCGCACGAAGAAAAATTTTCCTTCTGTAGATCCAAATGAAGAAAACCACTCCGGAACCAAGAAAGCAATGACTGAAAAAATGATGATAATAAGCGCGAAATATTTACCGGCTATGTTACTTATTTTGTTGATTACATCCATGACTGATTCCCCTTTTGTTTGTGCTTTGTTGGTATGCTCCTATGTATAAATGAGATTGATAGTATCACTTTATTCGGATAATGTAAAGTGAATGTTTAGATAAATTAAACATTGGTGATCCGGAAAGAAATAATGTAACTTAAGCAAAAGGTTAGGTTTTACTTTTCTGCGGTAATATAAAAGGGCTCTTCCTCTTCTAGAAAAGCCCTTGATACGACTATAAAGTGAAACTCATTCAGTGGGGAATCCTTTCCCCCCACTAAATGTTAGTTGAACAGAAACAGGAATTTACGAACTGTTTCCCCCTTCACATATTAGGTTTCCTTCATGTTTAGAGAGGGGGTATTACAGACCGTTAATACGTGATAAATTGGTCATACAACATCATCAAAATTATACGTCGTATTGTATTCCGCAATATTTTTCATAGCTCGCTCCATGCGTTCCATTGCAAGCGCTCCATAATCTTCGCCTTTTGCCTCTTTATAAATCGTCCATAAACACCATAAATAATCTTGGAAAATTTCATGCAACAAAATACGCTGCATTTCTTCAGGTCTAGGATCGCGTCCAAAATAAGTTTTTAGGAAAAACAGTTGTTCTTCCTCTGTGAAAAATAATCTTTGAAACAATGTCGCTATATCCCACATTGGGTCAAACATTCCGCTATATTCCCAATCAATCAGATACAACTGATCTTTCTTATCTACTAAAATATTGGCAGGAACCGTATCTATATGACACGGAGCCTCTATCACTTCCATCGTTTCATACTCTTTTTTTAAGGCCAATATATGCTCTTTCATATGTGCAATCTTTTCCATCATGAAAGGTTGGACCTCTTGAACAAGGTTTTCATAGTGTCCCATTAATCCAAATAAATCAAACCGATTGGTCATTGGCTTCTTAGAATAGTGAAGTCGCTGGAACAGGTTAATGATTTTTTGCATGATTTGACCTTCTCTTGCCAATTCTGGAGTTAATGCTTTCGAAGACTCTAATTTCCGAGTAATCTTTAGCCCACTTTCTATATCAAAATATATAAGTTCTGGATTTATTCCAATTTCTGTTCCATATATTAGATTATTCATTTCCGATTGGCGGTCAATTAATTCGTCAGTTCCTTTGCCAGCAATCCTTACGACATATTTTCCCCATTGACTGTGACAAAATAACTGTCATTTGTCATCCCACCGGGCGTCCGTCTCATATCTTCAATACTCGATACCGGAATATTCAGTGTATTCTCAATCAACGAGCTCATCAATTTTTTATCCATGTGACCCCCTCCATTTAATATTATTAGTACAGAAAACATGCATGCATTCGGCAGCAATTTTATTTATTGTTTCCTATACATTCAAAAAGAGCCAAAGGTGGGCTCTCTTAAATAAAAAATAGTATATGATTTACTGTATATATTATAACATATTCCCGCTTAATTGTAAACGTTACCATAACTGTCGTATCAACCTTTATACTCTCCCCCCTCACGATTCCTTATAAAAAATATATAAGAAGAAATGTTGAGAACCACTGGTAGGTACTAATAAAGTAACACGACAACCTAAACCAAAGATTTTAATGAAGCCTCCCAGAAGTTCACTGAACTTTTGAGAGGCTTTTCTTAGTTAAATAAAAGTGAGCCGGTGGTGCAGCTGGTCTGACCCTTTGGTTTTAAAAAAAACTCTTCTGGAATTCCGCTAAATATCAACTTCTAACCTGCCCATCTCCTGTAATACGCACTTTACTCGAAGTTAATGCTTTGAGTCCCATTGGCCCTCTTGCATGTAACTTCTGCGTACTTATTCCAATTTCCGCACCATATCCAAACTCGAATCCATCCGTGAAGCGAGTCGATACATTATGATAAACTGCCGCTGCATCCACATGTTGTAGGAACATTTCAGCATTTCGAGCGTCTTCCGTAATAATCGCTTCAGAATGCTTTGTTCCATATTGATTAATATGTTCGATTGCTTCCTGCGGTGAATCCACCACTTTAACACTAATGGCATGTCCGAGATATTCATTCGTCCAGTCTTCTTCCGATGCTTCAAGAACGTCAGGGAAATCTTCACGAACCCGCTCATCAGCATAAATCTGTACATCATTCACTTTTAACTTTTCTAAAAGCTCCTTGCCATATTCGGCAAACCAGGAAGCATCGATTAAAAGCGACTCAATTGCATTACATACGGATGGGCGTTGCAATTTCGAATTTAAAACAATCGCTTCTGCCATCGGTTGCTTTGCAGTTTGATCAATAAATACATGACAATTTCCAGCACCTGTTTCAATTACCGGTACGGTAGCTTCTCGAACAACCGTATCAATCAAGTTTTTACCACCGCGAGGTATTAATACGTCTAAATAATCATTTAACCGGAATAATTCGCTAGCTGTTTCTCTACTCGTATCCTCAATTAGCTGAACAGCATCAACGGGTAGTTTACTTTTTTCCATAGCACGGTGGATTGAGTTCACTAGCGCTAGATTGGAATTTTTAGCGGAGGAGCTTCCTCTTAAAATAACTGCATTTCCCGTTTTGAGTGTCAAGGTTGCTGCATCGACCGTAACATTCGGTCTAGCTTCATAAATCATCGCGACAACTCCAAGCGGGACACGTTTCTCCTCGATTTTCATCCCATTGTCTTTATGGATTGTTTCCAGGATTTCGCCGATCGGATCGTGAAGTACGATGATTTCCTCTATCGCAGCAGCAATCCCTTCTAGTCTTTCCTGATTTAACATGATTCGGTCCAATACAGATGAAGTAAGCCCACTTTCACGTCCTGCGGTAAGGTCCTTTTCATTTTCTTTAAGAATCATATCTTGATCGTTAAGTAATTGCGCTGCAATCAAGGACAGTGCTTCGTTTTTCTCTTCTGTTGTTGCGCTTGACATAGCATAACTTGCTTTTTTCGCAGCCTTTCCTTTTTGAATCACTTCACTCATGGTAATGCCTCCCCTATTTTTTCTACACTAACCCAACCGTCACGATGGATTACTTCGATAGATGGTGTGACTTTTTCTCTATCGCTATGGCTTTTGATCGTCTGCTCGAGTTCATCAGATGAACAGCTTATTTCTCCTTTTCCAAGTAAATCATGCATTCCATACACATGGACAACATCACCCTTTTCAAAGGTCCCGCTTATTTTTAATATTCCTGCTGAAAGTAAACTGCTTCCTTGATTGGATATTGCTTCTTCTGCTCCTTTATCCACATAAATTCTCCCCATTGCTTCAGAATGGAGCGCAATCCATTGTTTTCTCATATTGATTGGAGCTTTGGAATGGCTCGCAATATACGTGCCATCGCCATTTCCTTGTAAAACTTGGATGAGTTTATCATGGCCTTTCCCGTGCCCGATAAAGACAGGAACGCCGAGCATCGTTGCGGTTTTGGCTGCGATTAGCTTTGATTTCATTCCTCCAGTGCCTACCTTCGATCCAGTCGAATCTGTATCTTGAATCATCTCTTCTGTTATTCCATCTAAGTAGTCATATTTTACTGCGGCGGGGTTCGTTCGCGGATTTCCATTATAAATTCCATTAATATCTGTTAATATAATGAGCTGATCGGCATGGATAAAGCCACTGACCAAAGCGGATAGCATATCATTATCACCAAATGTCAATTCTTCAACTGATACAGTGTCATTTTCATTGATGATTGGTATTGCGCCTCTTTCCAACAGTTCTGTCATCGTTGCATAAACATTTCGGTAGCGCTCCCGGTCTGAAAAGTCATCCCTAGTTAACAATAATAAGGCTACCCTTATATCGAAGGAACTAAATTTCTCAATATATGTCTGAATCAGCATGCTTTGTCCGATTGCCGCGGCTGCTTGTTTACCTTTTAGGGTTACCGGTCTTGAAGAATAACCAAGTCCGCGGAAACCTGCCGCAACTGCACCTGAAGATACCAGGATTACTTCATGGTTAGCTTCCTTTAGCGCAACAAGTGCACGAACATGTTCATCCAGTTTTTGCTGATCTATTTCACCCTTTTCGTTCGTAAGTGAACTACTGCCGATTTTGACTACAATTCGTTGTCTACGCATTTTCTGTTTCCTCCGTTTACTCTATTAACGCTTTACTTACTTTACAGAATAAAGTGATAAATCTGGTTATAATCCACCTAAAAAAGCCCCTTCATCCTATATTATAAGGACGAAAGGGCTTGCTTCCGCGGTACCACCATTACTTGAATGTATGCACATTCCACTTCATCAATAACGCTTGATCTCGCGCCCATGTGTTGCATGGGACTCCAAAGGCAGGTTCTGCAGGTTGTCTATGGCGGAATCTCTCAGCTTATAAATTCCACTCTCTTTCATAGCAAGTACTGCATACTATTCCTTTGTCACCGTTCGGATATATGTACACTATTATGGCGAGGAAAGATAAGATTGTCAATAGGGAACTGTTCAACGAGTTGCTTGGTTTGCTTTTCGCCTTGCCGGACCCGATGGATCAATTCATCAGGATGGAGCTGTGGCAGAGTAACAATATCGCGGACACTTTGTATCGTATGGTTCGCAGCATCTGTCAAATTCAGTGTTGTATTCTTAACATTTTGCAGTCCGTAATTAATATCATTTTCTAAAAAACTTTGCTCAATCCTTACATTTGGAATTAATTCAAACGACTGGATTGCTTGTTCCATCCGCTTCAATCCGTTTTCAAAATCAATTAGAATTTCATACAAATGGATTAAAAACTTCTCATGTGCTTCCTGTCTAGCTTGTTTTCTTCTTCCTTCATACTGGAGAAAGTGGATTCAAACTGATCCGCAATAGATTTCAATTCCGATAATGCAGATTTTACTTTGGCCTCGTTCAGTTTAATTTCTTTAGTCATTGATTGCGAAGCTCCTCTCTTCTTTCTTTTAAAGCAGAAATACTTGAGTTGGTCGAAGCAATTTGTTCATGTAAGCTAGTGATTGATTGTTCGAGAGTCTCTATTTCTTGTTCTAATCTGTTCAGAACAGTGTTTAATTGAACCGTTCCAATGTCTTTATAACTCGCCAATAATTCCACGCTTCCAATTGAAGAGGGAGACTTCTTTTGGAAGTGTGTTAAAAAAGCTGGAGTCGAGAGGTTTCCCCCTGCGACTCCAGCTTTTTTCATAATTGATCAATCCCCAACAACAATCCCTTTTAATTCCCCACTCAACCTATTGATCTCTTCAATCGCCTCATTGATATTGGCAATTAACTCATGTTCACTTTCTATCGTAGCAACAATTTCCTCTGTGGCTGATGCATTTTCCTCTGAAATATTTGCCACACTTTCTATTTGGGCTTGAATATCCTTAAAGTTTCTTGTCGATGATTGTATCTCTTCCATCCCTGTAGCAAGCTCTTCATTTGTATACTGGAAAGAATCTCTTATCTCTGCAAAATATGCAGAAATTTCCTCTAGTATTTTTTCTCCTTCTTTAATAGCAGATTCTCCTTGCAGCGATCGATCGTGCGCATTTCGCGATTTGTCGAAGAGTTCAGTTGTAACGTTTTCAATATCAACGGTTATATTGGCACTTTGTTCCGCTAATCTGCGAACCTCATCCGCTACAATCGCAAAACCTCTTCCATGTTCACCAGCACGAGCCGATTCAATTGCAGCATTCAGCGCAAGGAGGTTCGTCTGATCTGCGATATCCTTAATCCCCTGCAAGAGTGAATTAACGGTTTCTAGACTTGTCTGCAAATCATTCACCGTGACGGCAGTTGTACTTATTGCAGTATTTACAGTGGACATATGATTATTAAGCTGGCTGATCTTCTGCCAGCCTTCTTGCACGTTTTCGTTCATCGCCTCTGATTTATTTACAATATCCCGCGAGATCGAAATTGATCGATTTGCCCTCTCAACGGAATCCCCCATCGCTTCACTTATGGAACTAATACTACCTGCCTCTTCTTGAATTCCTGCTGCCATCTCTTCCACCGATTGATTAATTTGATGACTTGAATCGTAAATCGTTGTAATATTTGTGTTTAAATGGTCAATATTGTCGTCCAGTGTATGCGTATTTTCCTCAATCGTATGTATGGTTGCTTGTAATCGCTCGGTCAAGCGCTGGGCTTCCATTTCCTTGCGATAGGATTCATCAATTAGCTCTCTTCCCCATTTCGTCAATAAGTATAAAGCAGCCATTATTCCATTAATTAACGCTAGGACCGTAATAAATCCTTTAAAGTCACTATCGATTCCGAGCAGCTCTTCCGGTTCGCTCAGATAGGTTACAATAAATGCAAGATTAACAATGCCAATAAATATAAGTATAAGTTCTTCTTTAAAATAGAGTGTCACCATTGCGATAGACAAAAGAATAATATAATGCTTATTTAAAGCAAAACCATCTAAATAAAACATTGATGTCGCAACAATTAATGGCAGTAAGGCGAAGATTAACCCTTTTACATATGGCGGAAAAGGTAAAAAATAATTAGCGACTGATAAAACAATAACTAAAACTCCCGCTATAATAATACTAACCGTGTCATCCACACCCCGTGAAGAAACAATTGGTACTACTAAAAGTAAAACGGTTGCAATCATCAGAAATAAGTTAACCTTATGAACACGCTGTGTGTTATATGTATCTTGTTTCATGCCAATCTCCTTTTTCTATTTTCTCATACATCCCGCTTCTATTATCGGTTATCTGGGATCAATGTTAAATCAAACTATAAATATATGTATTTATTCACTCCACATGATTTTTCCATAAAAGTACAGTATACTATCCTATGTTATCACAACTTATGTACTAGGAGGAAGTAATATGAGAATCGCAATTATGGGTGCAGGGTCCTTAGGGACGATCATTGGAGCATATCTATCTAAGAATAACGAACTAGTTGAGCTAATTGATGTTAATCAGGCGCATGTGGATGCCTTAAATCAATCGGGCGCTACAATTACTGGTACGATAAATGAAACGATCCCTGTAAAAGCAATCACACCGGACCAAATGGAAGGTCAATATAATTTAGTGCTTTTATTAACGAAGCAATTGTATAATACAGAGGTTTTGAAAAATCTCACTCCACACTTAGATACGGATAGTATTGTTTTATCATTACAAAATGGAGTTCCAGAAGATTCCTTAGCTTCTATTTTAGGAAAGAAACGAATAGTTGGCGGATCAGTTGAATTTGGAGCAACATGGGTCGAGCCTGGGGTATCTGAATTAACAACGGCCGCTGAGTCTTTCCAAGCAAATGCTTTCCAAATCGGTGAGTTAGATGGAACAACTACAGACCGCATTCAAGAAATTAAAGGCATTCTTGATGCTGTAGGTAACACAACAATTTCTGCAAATCTCATCGGAACAAAGTGGGCAAAATTGCTAGTAAACGTCGCGATGAGTGGTATGTCCGCTGCTTTAGGTTGTACATATGGAGATGTTTTAAAGGATGAAGTTGCAGTAACGAGTGCTGTCATGTTAGCCGATGAAACGATTAAAGTTGGCACTGCATCCGGTGTCGAGTTTGACGAACTTGCTGGATTTAATTTAAACATCTTTAATATTGCTGCAGACAAATCGAACTTGCCACAAGCTATTGGCTTTTCGAAAAAAGCATTTGGCCCACAAGCTTTACTGAAAGCAAGTATGCTGCAAGACCTTGAGAAGAAACAAAGAACGGAGATTGATTATATAAATGGGTTTGTAGCTTCGAAAGGAAAAGAAGTGAACATCAACACTCCGTTTAATGATTTACTTGTGCGATTGGTGAAGAAAGCCGAGGAAGGAAAAGGGCTTCCTGAATTTGAGGAGAATCTTGCTTATTTTAGAGAGTTGCTTTCCTAATTTATCACATATTAACGGTCTGTTTATTATTTGTAAACACAGCTTTCATTATAAAAAATTTTATGTACTTTTCATTATACAACCATCGTTATTTTCGGTTTTTAGATACAATTACTAAATTGATTACAGACACCACAAGAGCCACAATTGAAATCATTAAGGCTGCAGCCACCATAATTTTCACCCTTTATGTTGATTTTTTTGAATAAAGAGGGTATGATTGACATAGATTATGGTTAGGAGGAGATTTTACTCCCCTCCCATGTGGTTTAGAACTCTAACGTTGTGAGCGTTTAGAGTTCTTTTTCTTTTTACGCCTTTTGTTGTCTCTGTCTAATATTATGACAATCAGATTAGTGATTGCTATTATCAGATTGACTACAGACGTAATCAGAATCAAAACCTGCTCCATACTTCTATGCCCTCCCTTCTATAAAGAGAGGGAAGGTATCATACCCTCAAGTCATTCCAATCTTTTAAGACACGTTCATAATATATTTTCTTCCTGCATAGCACTTACGACTCCCAAGTATGCTTATAATACTGTCGTAAAGTAGATATATAGGTTAAAAGCAGCGGCCGTACACCAGAAGAGTTACTCTTTTATTTAAAAATATTTCAAACAAAAATACTAGCATTATATTTGCTGGTCTGCCTCTTGGCGAAGAATTTACTTCCCTCATCCTCGCTCTCCTTCAAGTAAGTGGACGGGCCCCAAAAGTGTATGAGAAACTGATTGATCATATTAAAAAGCTTGATGGGACATATCACTTTGAAACGTACGTCAGCCTAAGCTGTCATAATTGTCAGTTGTTGTGCAGGCATTAAACGTAATGGCTGTCATAAATCCTAGCATTGCATTACCCACACCATGATTGAAGGCGGCGCTTTTAAAAAAGAAGTCAAAAGCAAAAATATCATGGCTGTACCTACCGTCCACCTCAATGGTGATGAATGGGGTGGCGGACGTATGGAACTGGAGGAAATCCTGAATCAATTAGGAAGCACAGCAGACCAATCCGAATTCGAGGATAAAGATCCTTATGATGTACTCGTTGTCGGTGGTGGACCAACAGGTGGCAGTGCTGCTATCTATGCCGCGAGAAAATGCATCCGCACTGGGATGGTTACAGACCGTTTCGGCGGACAAATTCTTGATACTAGCTCCATAGAAATCTTTATCAGTGTAAAAGAAACGAGTGGTGACTCGCTCGCTGCAAGTATTAAACAGCATGTCGACGCGTACAATATCGATGTTATGAACACACAACGCGTGAAAGATATCGAATCCAATCAAATACAGAAACCTTATTTAAGGGTTGTTAAATAATGGTTCATAAAGTAAGCTATCAAACTGGAATACATGGAAAGATGAACAAGAATTGCAGTGTAAACTAAACTATGTTAAGAAGAAAGCTTACACGCTTCTTACTAAAAGCTTAGTTTTACACTTTATTTATCTTCATTCGTCTAATTATTTTTAAAACATACACTTACAGATTTTAATTTGATATTCATTTTCTAATAGTTCCTTGGTGTTTTTAAGATCTACACTATATTCAAGAACTTTTTTAAAAATCTCTTCTTTTTCCTGTTTGTCCTTACAAAATTCAAGGCACTTTGATAGATTAAATAAATCAATTTTTATTTGGTTGAATTTTTTGATTTCGCTCACAATAGGGGATTCATTAGTCATAAAATCGTTCCTTTTTTGTGACTGTTGCTTTTTAATTTTTGATAGAATTCCTAAAATCTTATAGGGACTGTTCCCAATCACTTTGAAACTTTCTGTATCGGTTTCAATAATTGTAGTAGGAGTAAATTTTCCACCAATACTTTTAAAATCCTTTGCTGATGATACATCATTGATTATATCTCTCTCAATAAAATGAATCTTATTTTTGATCAACCATTTTTTTAATTCATTACAAGGTCCACAGGTAGGGTTAATAAAAACCTTTACAGAAGTTGTTGAATTCATTACTAATCCTCCTTATTATTGTACGTTTATATATATAAGTGAGGTTCGATAAATGAAAATCAAAAAAATAAATTAAAAACGTTTTAGTTTGGAAGAATTAAAACCACCTTTTAAAAATAAGAAGGGAAAAGAGGTGAAAATTAATGAACCACGATGAAGAAAAGAAGGTTGTGCTTCCTTTATCCGAAATATATTGTGCACCTGATCGAAGATGTTGTGGATATGGTAATGATTGTCCGGGTTTATACAAAGTTCTCCCTACTGGGCGTATAGTTTGGGAAGGTTGCGGCTGTTAACGCATAAAATGATTATAAAATGAAAGGATGAAATGAATGGCTATCCTAGTTAAATCGCAAGAATTAGAGATGACTAAGAAAAATGAACTGATTGAAGAGCTTAATCTCAGTAGAGACTTTGTTTTATTAATATCTGAAATACAAAAGCATCATAAAGATGTCGAAGTCAAAGAAACCGAAACAATGTCATTAACATTCGCTCCTGATAAGAATGGAGAAGGAGTTAAAGTAGCTGCTATCTTTGTTAGATTGCACGATGAAGTTATTATCCAAGCTCTGAAGCAAGGTGAGGATTTGCGTGTAAAAGCCCATTTTTCAACGATTAATGAATTTGGTGAAAAGATGGTAGTAAAAGCTATTGTAGAAGACGAAGAAGTAAAAATTGAGAATCAAATAGAATTTAATGCGGAGTATTTCTTGTTTGTAGAAGAACTTAAAAATCCACAAGGTGCGGATGAGATTTCCGAAGTAGCTCCGGCAGCTTGGTATGAGGGATGTTTGATCTTTTATAGTTCCGGGGAAGGTAAGTACTACTACTATAGATATTGTGGTAGTGGTTGTAATGGGAAAAACTTCACACAAACACCTATTAATCCACTTGATAGCTGTTGCCGGAGTCACGACCGTTGTTGGGCAAACTTCGGTAAGGGTGATGATGGATGCGACTATCAACTTTACACCTGTGCGAATCGTACTTCGGATCCAGGCTGGTGGATGATTGCTGAATTCGGTTTGTTATGTTCCCAAGGTAAGTTGGGGTCAGTTTGCTAAAATCGTGTAGAGGGAAAAGTTAAGTAACTTTCTCCCCCTCTCACACAGCCGTACATACGGTTCCTCCGTATACGGCGGTTTATATTACAGTGTGTACTTTTGAGTAGGAATCTAAGGCAAAGGGGATACTCCTTTGCCTTAATCGTTTATTGGACATTACTCGGTGAACGACCTTCGATAAAGCGATAGCCCTTCGGCAGTATGTTAAGCTTTAAGCTTCCCCTTCCTGAATACCAAGTTGAACCAATGATTTAATTCTTTTCTTACTACTCTTCCATTGTTTCCAAATGATGCTCGTAATCTAGATCGAAGTTTTGAATCTATTGCTCCAAGCACTACCTTCATGTTAGCAATTTTAAAATAGTTAACCCAACCGTAAATGACCTGTTTCAGTTTTCTCATATCTAAAGAAATGCTTCAATTCCGTCTCGTCAACTGACGCAATTTTCTTTGGAAATTCTGGATTGAATGTTGATTTGGTCTAGATTGACATTGCTTCTTATTGGAATCATAGTAGAAACTGCTTTTGAGTATCCTTTTTTCTCTAGTGGTTGGTTGATGTATACCCCCACAGTGGACTTGCACCACTTAGATAGTCGCCATGCCTTACGCACAAATAAAAAAGCGAAGGACTACTCCCTTCCCTTTCCATTTTTATGCCCCCAACACTTTTCCTAGATAAAAGAAAAATCCATAAAAACCTAAAGATGAAACACATAGGCTTAAGACAACTATAGAAAGAATATTATTGAGTAAGTTATTTGTTCTGAAATTCTTTATAATATATACTGCAAAGGCTATACCTACTAAAAATAAGAAAGGCCAAAAATATGAAATTACATTGAAGGAAAAATAATTGGATGTCGAGTTGATTATAAAAACTACACAAGCTGACACAAAAACTAAGAAAACTATTGGGGTAAAAATCAATTTCATTTTCTTTGTGTTCATTTTAATCCACTCCTGTTATTTTAAATACTAATTGAATGAATTTCATAATTCACAGTCCTTGTCTCCCAACGGTCTTGAGAGTTGAAAAAAGAAGCACCCAAATCTTGTATAATGGTAATAACGACAAAACCATAAAAAGACTGG
>NZ_JAXHDC010000007.1:0-100599 GCF_037072045.1 Oceanobacillus sp. MO10714A
TAGTAATTAGTATCGTCATTATTTTATATCGTTCAGAAATGACTGGGATCGGTATTGGTACTTTATTCTTCATGTTTGGGCTCGGATTTTTAATGGATATGTATAACCGGCTAATCCGTATCCGGAACATGGAAGTAAGAAGTAGTGATTAAGAAAGATAAAAACACCTCAAAACGAAGCGAAATCGTTTTGAGGTGTTTATTTTTATCTTACTCCGCAACAAACGGCAGAAGTGCCATTTGGCGAGCACGTTTGATAGCTACTGTTAGTTTACGCTGATATTTTGCAGAAGTTCCAGTTACACGACGAGGAAGAATTTTTCCACGTTCGGAAATGAAACGTCTTAATAAATCAACATCTTTATAGTCGATATGGGTAATACCGTTAGCTGTGAAATAACAAACTTTACGGCGTCTACCACCACGTCCACGACGAGCTGCCATGAGCGATTACCTCCTTTGCTTTATTGTTTATTGTATTATTGATGTTCATCACGAACAGTTAAGTTAATTTTACAAGTGATTCTAATTACTATTAAAATGGCAAGTCATCATCCGAAATGTCAATTGGTTCTCCATTATTGCGGAATGGATCTTCCGTTGCTTGACCTTGACTCGGACCCTGGCCTTGATTTTGGTTCGGGCTTGGTTGGAACTGGCCTTGTCCACCAAACTGACTTTGATTTTGATTTTGAAATTGGTTCTGGTTCGGCTGGTATCCTGGTGCACCACCGCCTCTATCTTGAGAAGCATTTTTTGACTCCAGGAATTGAATGCTGTCTGCAACAACTTCAGTTACATAAACGGTTTTACCATCCTGATCTTCATACGTACGTGATTGCAAACGACCATCAACACCGATCAAACTGCCTTTTCTCATAAAGTTTGCAAGGTTTTCCGCTTGGCGGCGCCACACGACACCATTAATAAAATCTGCCTCACGTTCTCCCTGCTGATTAGAAAAAGGACGGTTCACTGCGATATTGAAGTTAGCCACTGCTATTCCGTTTGGTGTATAACGTAAATCAGGATCCCTTGTTAACCTGCCTACTAATACGACACGATTTAACATCAGAACCACTCCTTATTATTGTTCATCTCGAATTGTCATATGACGGACAATATCATCAGAGAACTTAGCTAGACGGTCGAATTCGTTAACTGCTTCTTCACCGCCAGTGAAGTTAATGACAACATAATATCCATCGCGGTACTCATTGATTTCATAAGCAAGACGACGTTTGCCCATCTCATCAACTTTTGTGATCTCCGCGCCATTATCTGTAAGAATTTTGTTGAAACGCTCAATTAGATTTGTTTGCGCCTCTTCTTCAATGTCTGGGCGGATGATATACATGGTTTCATATTTGTTCATCCGTTACACCTCCTTTTGGTCTTAGCGGCTTCCAGAATAACTCTGGGAGCAAGGAGCAATTTATAAAATATAATTACTCACAATAAGATATTATACCAAACTATTTTTCATTAAACAAGGTTTCGAGATCCTTTTTTTTACGTTTATCCTAGAGCATTACACATTAAAGCGGAAATGGATCACATCGCCGTCCTGAACAATATAATCTTTTCCTTCTAAACGGATTCTCCCGTTTTCTCTTGCAATTGCCATTGAACCTGCTTCTAACAAATCATCATAAGATACCGTCTCAGCACGGATAAATCCTCTCTCAAAGTCTGTATGGATAATTCCTGCTGCTTGCGGTGCTTTAATTCCTTTTCTAAACGTCCAAGCGCGCACTTCCTGCTCACCTGCAGTAAAGTATGTGCCAAAGCCTAATAAGTTGTAGGAGGCTTTGATAAGCTTATCAAGGCCTGACTCTGCAATGCCCAGTTCTTCTAGGAACATGTCCTTTTCGTCAGGCTCCAGTTCAGCAATCTCTTCTTCAATTTTTGCACAAACAACTATGACTTCTGCATTTTCTTTCGCGGCATATTCTTTCACCTTTTGCACATTTTCATTCGCATCAGGGTCAGCAACTTCATCTTCTTTCACGTTTGCAACATATAGGATTGGTTTGTTTGTAAGGAGATGCAGTCCTTTTACAATTTTGTCCTGATCTTCATTGAATTCGACTGTACGTGCTGGCTGGTCATTTTCGAGTGCTTCTTTTAGCTTGGACAATACTTCAAATTCCTGTATTGAATCTTTATCCTTCTGTCTAGCCAGCTTTTCCACCCGCTGATAACGTTTCTCTACAGTTTCCAAGTCTGCTAAGATTAATTCTAAGTTAATGATCTCGATATCATCAATCGGATCGACTTTTCCAGATACATGGGTAATATTCTCATCTTCAAAACAACGGACGACCTGACAAATGGCATCCACTTGACGAATATGGGATAGGAATTGGTTACCAAGTCCCTCTCCCTTACTTGCCCCTTTTACAATTCCAGCGATATCCGTAAATTCAAATGCGGTCGGTACCGTTTTCTTCGGTTTTACAAGTTCAGTTAATTTATCTAGACGCTCATCAGGTACTTCCACTACACCGACGTTTGGATCGATTGTTGCGAACGGATAGTTTGCTGCTTCAACCCCTGCCTGTGTAATAGCGTTGAATAATGTAGATTTTCCAACGTTCGGAAGCCCGACGATTCCTGCTGTAAGGCTCATTAAAATTCCACTCCTTAAGGATTTCTTTCGTGACGAACGCGTTCGTTACTCTAAGTATAGTATAAGTAATAGGAAAAGGAAAAAACTAAAAAAAGAAAAATAGGTAACAAATTGTACCTACTTTTATCATTTGCGTGCAATATTTACGTTTTCCTAGACTACTCTTCTATTATCATACTATCTAATTCAGATATTTATCAAATTTAACTCTTTTGCGGAAAAATTAGAGGGACAAATGCTCCAACCCTCTTGTCCCGAATTTATTCGGCTTTCTCGAGGACTTTTTTCAGTTTTTTGGTAAATTCCCGGCGAGGGATCATGACGCTGTGATCGCAACCTTGGCATTTGATTCGGATATCCATACCCATACGGATGATCTTCCAGCGGTTTTCTCCACAAGGATGCGGTTTTTTCATTTCGACAATATCATTTAATGCAAACTCTTTATCCGCCAATCTGATGCCTCCTTTTTCATTCGTACAACGTGAAATAGTCTATCTCTATTATACCTATGTTTTAGTGTTTGTTACAATTAATATTCACCTATTATTCTTCCCTATTGGATAAAGGAGTAATTTTACTAATATATATAAATTCAATATTCCGTATAGTGGGTAAATAAAAGCAACAAGTTGGGTAAAGCTGATGAGACTGAATGGGAGCATAATCACTAACATAATCGTAGCCATTTTTAATAAAGAAAAACCGTATTTTTTATTTACTCTAGTAATCATTCCGAGTAAGGTCGCTGCAGCCGTTGTGTATATTGCAAGCCAAAGCATGAGCATCATCACGACGATTACAACTTGTCCATAATTATTAATGATTAAATAAAGCGGGATAGCAGGTAATTCCACTTGTTTGGCAAGCTCCGTTAAGCTTGTATTATAAATAAACGTGATAAACCCAAGAATGAGACCACTTGAAATCGAAGCAATATATATTTCCCCTTTGGATTTAATTCGATTGCCGATTGCCCCCAGAACGGCAATTAACGGTAAAATATTTAATGCAGTAAATGGAAAAGCGGCCGTCCAGTTATCCTGACTATCCCAATTACTTTGAAATGATATCTCTTCTCCTTTTATGAAAACAAGTAAAATAACAAAAAGCGCAATTATCAATAATGGCATTAATAATTGATTAATATTTAATAATTCACCAATTCCTTTACTAAAAATAATCATAAGACCTGCAAAAATAAAGATAGTTCCCCACCAGAACGGGATTCCAAATGACTCAAACGTCGCCCCACTCCCAGCAATCATCACGACAGTTACACAAAAAAGATAAATGAAGATTAAATAATCATAAACAACTGCCAACTTCTTTCCTGTTAATTGATGAAGAACTGGCACATAATTCGTACTCTGTAATTTATAACTGATATTTAAAATCGTTATCGTACATAATATAAAGAAACCCGTGAACAAAAGAATAGCAAGTCCACTTCCCGCACCAAAAAATTGCCAGATTTCCCTCCCAGACGCATAACCAGCCCCCATTACTGCACCTGTTATTAGAAACATATTTTTCATCCCTGCACGAACCATCCTTATTCCTCCGCTCACGATGTATAGTTTTCAGAAAAATGCCATATACTATACCAATATGTTTTTGGAGGATAAGCTATGAATCAGAAACCGTCCGAGCAAAAGAATTTCAACTATCGAATTCACTATAATGAAGAACAAGTTATCGATAAAGTTAGCGAAAAGATTATTTCCTGGTTCCCTAGATTACCGCGCGAATACATTGTCGTCTGTATTGGAACCGACCGTTCGACTGGGGATGCGCTTGGACCTTTAACCGGCACATTACTGACCGCAAAAAAACCACAACACTTTAATATTTATGGCACCCTCCATCAACCGGTTCATGCGACAAATTTAATGGAATATATCGCTGAAATTAAGAATAAGCATCGACATCCATTCATTATTGCAGTCGATGCCTGTTTAGGGAGAAATACGTCGATTGGGCATTTAATAACAGGTATTGGACCTTTAAAGCCTGGTGCAGCTTTAAAGAAAGCACTACCGGAGATTGGGGATATTCATCTTACAGGGGTTGTGAACTCTGGTGGTTTTATGGATCACGCAGTTTTACAAAGCACAAGATTATCGATGGTGATGGACATGGCGGAAACGATCGCTGAATTACTTAATATCATCGATCAACAACTAAGTCCTAGTTTTATCCGCCCTGCTGTTCTACGCAATCATCCGGAAAGAAATCAAATGATTTAATATCATTTACCCTACTCTTCCTTGATTTCAACTTTATTTATTTGTATTCTCTTGTTAGAGTCATAGATAATAGTACACTTTATTATCTAAAAAACTCTGACTGGAGGTTTTATCATCAATATAGAATGGGTAGTTATCGTTTCATTAATCATGAACGGTGTTCTTCTTCTGCTTATTTATGGACAAAGTAAACAAATAAATCGATTGGAGGAGCAGAACAAACAATCGCTTCACATAGAGAATGATGAGGAATTCATTCAATCGGTAAAAGAAAAGATTGCCACGGTTGGCGATGTGAAAACTGTAAAGTATGTACGTGAGGAAAAAGGTCTCTCGTTAATTGACGCTAAAAAATTCGTAGATCAGTTAAAATAGACAAAAAATAGAGCCACATTGTATAGTGACTCTATTTTTGTCTATCTTATGTAATCTAAAACAATTGAAAAGCATAATAAATCAGTACAACAAGTAATAGTGCAGGCATTAAGTTGGCAACTCGGATTTCTTTGATTTTCAATAAATTTAAACCGATTGCAACAATCAGCAAACCCCCGACCGATGTTATTTCAAGTATTAATCCTTCCAGCATAGCTTCTGGCACCCACTTTTCAATCTGGGTAGCAAATAAAGTAATCGCACCTTGGTATAGTATAAGCGGGATAACGGAAAAGAGAACGCCAAATCCTAATGTCGTCGTTAAAACGAGTGCTGTAAAACCATCAATAATACCTTTTGTAATAAGAACTTCATGGTCTCCCCTTATTCCACTATCAAGTGCTCCAATTATCGCCATCGCACCGATACAGAAAATCATCGTTCCTGTAATAAATCCTTGAGAAACACTGATTGTATCATCTTTTGTCGTGAATTTACTTCCTAACCACATACCCAATCTGTTTAAAGCATCCTCTATCCGAAAGAACTCCCCTATTATTGCACCAAACAATAAAGAAATGAGGACAATTACAATATTCTCAGTGGAAAAGGCCATTTGTAAACCAATCAAGATAACAGCAAGCCCAATCCCGTGCATAACCGTTTCTTTATATTTCTCTGGAATGCGAGTAAAAAACATCCCAAAAATACTTCCGATTACAATTAATAATCCATTCACAATTGTTCCAAACAGTACCATCATTTACACCTTCATGTTATTTACTTGTTCCACGTGGAACATAAAAAGAAATGCTTACACCTATCCGAATGTTTCACGTGGAACATCTTTAATGATCAGTTCACTTTTAAAGATTGCCTTTGGGCTGACCGCCTTTGATCCTTACGTGATTTTCATTTAAATGGATAAAGAAGGACCAACAATGGAGTCGTTGGTCCTTCCTCTTATTTTTCAAGAAATTCGATGATGCGTTGCAAATCATCATCATTGTAAAATTCAATTTCAATTTTACCTTTTTTCTTTCCTTGTTTTATCGTGACAGATGTTCCTAACCGATCACGCAGAATTGCTTCTCGTTCTTGAATAAATACGTTTTTCTTCGGTTTTTCCTTGCGCACCTGCTTCTTCTCATTTAATTCTATGACAAGTTTTTCCACTTGCCTTACATTCAGCTTCTCTTTACGGATTTTATTAACAAGCTGCATTAATTTACCTTTATCTTTTAAACCAATTAATGCTTTGCCATGGCCCATGGACAACTCACCATTATTAATATAAGCAACAACTTGTTCCGGCAAAGATAATAATCGAACAGTATTAGCAATGTGGGACCTGCTCTTCCCAAGACGTTTTGACAATTCTTCTTGAGTGATTTTGAGCTCATCCATTAGATTGCGATAAGCATGGGCTTCTTCTATCGGAGTCAAATCTTCCCGCTGCAAGTTCTCTAGCAAAGCAAGTTCCATCATTCGCTCATCGGAAAGTTCTTTTACGACGACTGGAATAGTTTCCATGCCAGCTTCTTTCGCTGCACGAAATCGTCTCTCCCCTACTACGATTTCATAACCTTTGATGCTTTTTCGTACAATTAAAGGCTGGATAATTCCGTATTCTAAAATACTTGTCTTTAATTCTTCAATCGCATCCGCATGAAATGTTTTCCTTGGTTGATACGGATTTGGGCGACATTCACTGATTGCTATTTCTTCGACCCTATGTTCTTCTTGCTCACCCATATCGGGAAAGTACACTTCTAGACCTCTACCCAACCCTTTCGCCACTCTGCATCACTTCCTTTGCTAATTCAAGATACACTTCTGCTCCCTTTGACTTCGGATCATAGTTTATAATTGGCTGGCCGTGACTCGGTGCTTCACTCAATCTTATATTTCGTGGAATGATAGATTTATACACCTTTTCCTGGAAATATTTTTTCACTTCGGCTACGACTTCAATTCCAAGGTTTGTTCGTGCATCAAGCATTGTTAGTAAAACACCTTCAATCATCAAATGCTTGTTTAAATGCTTCTGTACAAGTCTAATGGTGTTTAAGAGCTGACTTAACCCTTCTAAAGCGTAATACTCACATTGTACTGGAATGATGACGGAGTTGGAGGCGGTTAATGCGTTAAGCGTAAGAAGACCTAATGATGGTGGACAATCGATAATGATATAATCATATTCCTCTTGAAGTTGTTCTAATGCTTTACTCAACCGCATTTCTCTCGACATAATCTGTACTAACTCTATTTCTGCTCCAGCAAGTTGAATCGTTGCAGGTATTATATCTAAGTTGACCATATCAGTGGAAACAATTACATCTTCTGCAGGAACTTCTTCAACAAGTACGTTATAAATACAGTGCGACACATCGGCTTTATTAACCCCTACCCCACTTGTTGCATTACCTTGTGGGTCTGTATCGATCAGAAGAACTTTATTTCCTAAAGAAGCCAGTCCCGCGCTCAAGTTGACTGAAGATGTAGTTTTTCCGACGCCACCTTTTTGATTTGCGATGGACATTATTTTTCCCATGTTGACACCTACCTAAAAAATATACTATTTATTTTATCATTAAATACTAGAGTTAGACTATTAATTTATTAATCTTATAGAAATTGATTCGAACTTACTAGTGAATAATCGAGTGGATTAAGCTGCTTAAATTCTTGCAGAAATACCCATCTCAAGCGAAAAGATGGGTATTCTAAATGGATACAAGCAATTTACAAGTATCATTACTGATTATTTTTCGGAATTTTAATCGTAATTTGATAGTAGTCATCCATCTCCTGCTCATTCGATTCGACTTTGACTCCGGTATCGGAAACCATCGAGAGGGATTGACGGATCGTGTTCATTGCAATGCGGATATCTTTATTAATTCCTTTTAATTGGGCCCGTTTCCGTTTCGGGGCTTCATTTTTCTCATTCAATGCAGCTATTCTTTCTTCCGTCTGTTTCACATTCAGGTCTTGTTCGATAATCAACTGCAGAATTTCCAATTGCTTTGTTTCGTCTTTCACTTTAATAAGCGCCCGTGCATGTCTTTCAGTTATCACTTTTTGTAAAAGCGCTTCTTGAACAGGTTCAGGTAACTTTAACAACCTTAATTTATTTGCGATCGTTGATTGATTTTTACCTAAACGTTGTGCAAGTGCTTCTTGTGTCAAGGAATGAAGCTCCAATAATTGGGCATATGCCCTTGCCTCCTCAATAACTGTAAGCTCCTCCCGCTGAAGGTTCTCAATTAAAGCTACAGAAGCCGTTTCCGTATCGGACATTTCACGAATGATTGCTGGTATTTGCTCCCATTCCAGGAAAGTTACCGCTCGCCATCTACGCTCACCAGCAATGAGTTCGTATCGTTCCCCATCCAGCTTTCTTACAACAATTGGCTGAATCATTCCATGCGTGTGAATGGTTTGCGCTAATTCTTGTATCTTTTCATCATCGAAAATCGTTCTTGGTTGAAATCGGTTTGGTTCAATTTTTTCAACTTCTAATTCGATGACTTCATTAGGGTGGAATTCTGTTTCTTCAGCCTTCGAATTCGATTTATCCCCTATTCCAAAAAACCGATTAAAAGGACTCACCACTAGTTGACACCACCTTACATACTTTTACGCTAAATTAGTGCATGATGTTAAAATGTTCCACGTGAAACATTTTATCTTACTCTATGAGTCTCTGATCTCTCTATCTTCTAATATTCTACCATAATTACGTAATAAAAGGACCTATTTCGTAATATTTATACGTGTTCCATTAATAAAGTACAATCTAACCGTATCCCTATCTGGAAAAAAAGAATTGCCCACTAATGTTCATCAGCGGGCAAAAGTTTTATTCGATTGGATTTTTATTCGGTGTGCCAGGTTTGCGTGGATATTTCTTCGGTGTTTTTCTACGTTTTTCAATCCAATAGATTGTTCTTTCGCTATCTTCTTGTGGCAATGTGAACGTTTTTTGATCAATTGTTTTGCCACCGAATAATTCAATTGCATTTTTTGCAATTTCGAGTTCCTCTTCAGCCTGAGCTCCTTTTAAAGCAACGAATATACCGTTTTTCTTCACTAGTGGTAAGCAAAGTTCACTTAATACGGACATTCTTGCAACAGCGCGGGCCGTTACAATATCATAATTCTCCCGGAACTTTGCATTCTTCCCGAAACTCTCTGCGCGATCATGGTAAAAAGATACGCCTTCAAGATCTAGCGCAGTAGCAAGATGATTCAGGAAGACAATTCGTTTTTGTAAGGAATCCACGATTGTTACTTTCAATTGCGGGAAGCAAATTTTTAATGGAATGCTGGGAAATCCCGCTCCAGCACCTATATCGCAAATTGTTTGTTCACCGGAAAAATCTTGATAGAATGCAGGAGTAATTGAATCATAAAAATGCTTCAAATAAACCTCCTCTTCAGCGGTAATTGCTGTAAGGTTCACTTTTTCATTCCATTCCACCAAGGTTTCGTAATAAATAGCGAATTGATTCATCTGTTCAGCGGTTAATTCAATCCCCTGCTCCGAGAGTGCTTGTCGAAACTGTTCTGGATTCATCTAAAGATTACGCTCCTTTACACTCGTGTTAACGTGCTTGTTTAGTTAGCAACTCTTGCTATATTCCCTTGTTCAATATAAACAAGCAAAATTGAAATGTCGGCTGGGTTTACGCCGGATATCCGGGATGCTTGCCCAACTGATAATGGCCGAATTCTCTTCAGCTTCTCTTTCGCTTCTGAAGCAAGGCCATTGATTTCGTCATAATCGATATCCTCAGGGATTTTCTTATCTTCCATCTTCATCATTCGCTCGACTTGTTCGTTCGACTTTTTAATATATCCTTCATATTTGATCCGAATATAGACCTGTTCACGTGCTTCTTCATCTAATGCCTCGTTCGATTCAATTATTTGATCGATAAAGTTATAGTTTACTTCCGGACGTTTCAACAAGTCATATGCATTTGTTGCATCTTTTAATGGTGTTGAATGGATTGTCTCAAGTAGATGATTCGCTTGTTCTGGTTTAATAATAATTTTTTTCAATCGTTTCAGCTCTTCTTTTACGAGTCGTTTCTTTTCCATTAATTTGTTATAGCGTTCTTCAGAGATCAAGCCGATTTCATAACCGATTTCTGTTAATCTCATATCCGCATTGTCATGACGGAGAAGCAAGCGATATTCGGCACGGGATGTTAATAAACGGTATGGTTCATTCGTCCCTTTTGTTACGAGGTCGTCAATAAGTACACCGATATAGCCCTGCGAACGGTCAAGAATAACGGGTTCTTTTCCAAGGACCTTTGAAGCAGCGTTAATTCCTGCCATTATTCCTTGACCAGCCGCCTCTTCATATCCGGATGTACCGTTAATTTGCCCAGCGGTAAAGAGACCTGGGATGCTCTTCGTTTCAAGTGTCGGCCATAATTGTGTTGGTGTGACGACATCATACTCAATTGCATAGCCTGGACGCATAATTTCTGCTTTCTCCAGTCCTGGGATTGTTTTAATCATTTCATACTGAATGTTTTCCGGTAGAGAAGTCGATAACCCTTGAACATAAACTTCTTCCGTATCTCTTCCTTCAGGTTCAAGGAAAATTTGATGACGGGGTTTATCGTCAAAACGGACAATTTTATCCTCGATCGATGGACAATAACGTGCACCTGTCCCTCGCTTCACACCAGAATACATGGAGGAAAGTCCTAAATTATTGTTAATGATTCCATGTGTGTTTTCATTCGTGTGTGTTAACCAGCATGGTAGCTGGTCGATAATTTTCGTCGTTGTTTCATAAGAGAAATTACGCGGATTCTCATCTCCTGGTTGAATTTCCGTTTTCGAGTAATCAATCGTATGACTATTTACCCGTGGAGGGGTACCTGTTTTGAATCGCTTCAGTTTAAAACCAAGTTCCTCCAGATTTTCGGAAAGATTCACGGAAACACGCTGATTATTTGGACCACTTTCATATTCCAAATGACCCATTAATACTTTTCCGCGCATAAAAGTTCCTGTTGTAATGATAACTGCTTCAGCACGGTATTCCGCTTCCGTTTCCGTCACAACACCTTTACAAATACCGTCCTCAATGATTAGTGAATCAACCATTCCTTGACGAAGGGTTAAGTTTTCCTGATTCTCTACCAGTTTTCTCATTTCCTTCATGTAGACGGTTTTGTCAGCTTGTGCCCGTAAAGCTTGTACAGCAGGTCCTTTTCTTGTATTTAACATTCGCATTTGAATGGATGCTTTATCAATTACCTTCCCCATGACACCACCGAGGGCATCTATTTCGCGAACAACAATCCCTTTTGCCGGTCCGCCGATGGAAGGATTACATGGCATAAATGCAAGCATATCAATATTAAGAGTTAGCATCAGCGTTTTTGCGCCTCTTTTTGCTGCAGCAACTGCCGCTTCAACCCCGGCATGGCCTGCCCCAACAACGATTATATCGTAATTTCCTGCGTTAAAACTCATTTCATTCACCCTTTCTATGCTCAAAAGTGGAAGCGCCCTTGCAGGCTAAAAACGCGATTCGTTTCGCAACGCCTGGGACTGCGATTACTCGTCCCACCGAAGAGCGTTTGCACTAGCACATCCTGTGCGTCGCAGCGACGTACGGACTTCCTATTTTACCCGTACGAGATAAAGGAAACATGCCCCTTTAGGGGTCTGTTGAGCTTTAGCCCGTAATTAAGCGGCCTTCCTTTAGTTTCGAGCTGATGTTGAATTATCGCGTCATGAGGTGAAGGAAGTCTCGCTAGTCGCTGGGCGCTGGAACTGGACGTGGCCTAAAATATTTTCATCCACAATTGAACATTTATATGATTTTTATACTATCCTCTAAACAAGGTTTTATTTTCCTAAACAGAATTGAGAAAACAACTGGTCGATGAGACTGTCGCTTGCTGTATCTCCAACAATTTCACCTAAAATCTCCCACGTTCTCGTTACATCAATCTGAACAATATCAAGTGGCATTCCTAGTTCAATTCCTTCCATGGCATCCTCAAGCGCCTGCTTTGCTTGCTTAAGGAGCTGGATATGGCGAATATTGGAGACATAAGTCATATCGCCTGTATCGATTTCACCTTCGAAAAAGGTTGACGCAATTGCTTTTTCTAACTTATCTACTCCTTCTTCCACTACTAAAGAAGTCGTAATTACTGGACGGTCTCCCGCTAATTCCTTCACCTTTTCAAGGTCAACTTTTTGTTCCAAATCAGTCTTATTGACGATTACAATATAATCAAGTCCTTGTACCGTTTCGAATAATTTCATATCCTCTTCTGTTAACTCTTCATTGAAGTTTAATACGAAAAGGATTAAATCCGATTCTTGCAATACTTGACGGGAACGCTCGACACCGATTTTTTCAACAATATCTTCTGTCTCTCTAATACCTGCAGTATCAACGAGACGAAGCGGTACACCGCGGACATTCACATATTCTTCAATTATATCACGAGTTGTTCCTGGAACATCGGTGACAATTGCTTTATTTTCCTGAACGAGGGTATTCATCAAAGAGGATTTTCCAACGTTTGGACGGCCTATGATCGCAGTAGCAATCCCTTCACGGAGTATTTTCCCTTGATTGGCCACTTCAAGCAGCTCATTGATCCGCTTGTGGACTTCTCTTGAATTCGTCCGCATCATTTCATGACTCATCTCTTCAACATCATCATATTCCGGATAATCGATATTTACTTCCACATGAGCAACGGTTTCGAGAAGTTCCTGACGTAATTCAGTAATCAGTTTCGATAATCTCCCGTCCATTTGCTTCACTGCAACAGACATTGCTTTATCTGTTTTCGCGCGGATCAAGTCCATGACAGCTTCCGCTTGCGATAAATCTATTCTTCCATTAAGAAAAGCACGTTTTGTAAATTCCCCGGGCTCTGCCAGACGTGCTCCTTTTGACAATATAATATCTAATACTTTATTAACTGCTACCATTCCACCATGGCAATTGATTTCTACTATATCTTCACGCGTAAAAGTTTTCGGTGCCCGCATAACAGAAACCATTACTTCATCTACAATGTCGCGCGTGTTAGGGTCGATAATTCTCCCATAATTAATTGTATGGGTTGCTACCTCACGAAGATCCTTACCTGTAAAAAGTTCATTTGTGATGGTGATTGCTTCCGGCCCGCTCAAACGCACGATCGCAATTGCACCTTCTCCAATTGGTGTTGAAATCGCAGTAATTGTATCTGTCGTCATTGCTACACCTCCAACTAGTTTTATCATTAAATTAGTGCATTATCTAGTAAACGTCACTAACAAAAAAGAATAACACAAATCACCAAGAAAATAAAGTTATCCACATCAACTTTTCTTGGATGATAACGATTTGAAGTTATTGCATACTATCCACATGTGGATAATCAAATTGGGACAAATGCTCTGACCCCATGTCCCAATTTTTAAGGCATAAAAAAATCACCCTGTTTTCAAGGGTGATTGCAAGTTTATTTATTTATGGTTTGATCACAATATGCCGGTGTGGTTCCTGTCCATCGGAATAGGTTGTGATGCCATCTGATTCTTGGAGTGCGCTATGAATGATTTTTCTTTCAAAAGCTGGCATCGGTTCGAGTGCGACTTTTTTATTTAAGCGTTTCGCTTTATCCGCCATTTTATGGGCGAGCGATTCAAGCGTTTCGCGTCTGCGCTCTCGGTACCCTTCCGCATCCAAGGTTACGGTATAATATGTTTCTTTCTGTTTATTGATTGCAAGATGAGCTAAATACTGTAAGGCATTGAGTGTTTGTCCGCGTTTCCCAATGAGAATTGCGATATTTTCGCCATCCATTTGGAAAGTTACATGATTCTCTTCTACCGTTGATGTAATTTCAACGTTAACATTCATATTTCTTGTAACTTCTTTCAAGAAATTCTCCGTTTCCTTAATTGGATCTAGTTTTACCTTAACTTTAACGATTGCCGGCTTTGCTCCAATTAAACCAAGAATTCCTTTTCTACCTTCATCGATAATCTCAATTTCAACACGGTCCTCAGTCGTGTCTAACTGCTGTAGAGCTGATTGTACAGCTTCTTCAACTGTTGAACCGCTAGCAGTTATTTCTCTCACTTTTTGTCTCCTCCAGTATCGGTATTCGTCATCATTGGTTTATTGATTAGTAATGTTTGTAAAACCATAAAGATATTACCTGTTACCCAGTATAGCGCAAGTGCTGCTGGGAAGAAGAACGACATAACACCAATCATGATTGGCATCATATAAAGCATTAAATTCATTTGCATCGCCATTTGTGGATTCTGCGATGCTGCTGTATTTGTTGACATCATAATCTTTTGCTGGAGGAATGTGAATCCAGCAACGAGAAATGGTAAAACATAGTCTGGTGAACCGAGTTCGAACCATAAGAAATTGTATTGACTGATTTCTGTTGTCCGTCTGATTGCATGGAACATCGCAATTAAGACCGGCATCTGAACAAAAATTGGTAAACACCCTGCCAGCGGATTCACACCATTTCGCTGGAACAGCTCCATCGTTTCCTGCTGTAGTTTTTGTTGGGTGTTAGCATCTTTGGAACTGTATTTTTTCTGCAGCTCTTGCAATTTCGGTTGGATTTCCTGCATTGCTTTTGAACTTTTTATTTGTTTTATACTTAATGGTAAAATTAATAGACGAATTAATATAGTAACGATAATAATTGAAAGACCATAACTATTATTGAAGATTTCAGCTATTTTTATGATGACCCATGAAAGCGGATATACAAAAATCGTGTTCCAAATTCCTTCACTTTCTGCAGTGATTGGTTGATCGATTTCATTACAGCCTGCAAGCATCAGCGCGAGTCCGATCATCGCAAATAGCAGTATATATTTTTTGCGCAACATTTTTCCTCCTTAGCTTGTACGTGAAACTCTATTTGCTATTTTATCCTAATTGCGAATAAGATTCTATGTTTAACTTGTTTTTTATTTATTTTTCAAAAGTCGCTGCTTATATAATAAATGACTTAAACTTTTCTTCATTTCATAGAAGCCCATATTTTTCGTAGGTTGCCTCGCAATAATGACCATATCTACTGTCGGTTTAATGTCTGCTTCCAGTTCATGAAAGGCTTGGCGCAAATAGCGTTTAATCTGATTTCTTTTCACGGCATTACCGATTTTTTTCCCGACAGATAGGCCAATCCGAAAGTGTTCTTGTCCCGGTTTTTCGGCATAATAAATGACAAGCTGACGGTTTGCGAATGATTTTCCGTGCTTGAATATGTATTGAAATTCGTTATTTTTTTTAATCCGATATGCTTTTTTCATTACACTTCACCTTTATTGCTCTCTAGCTTGTCTTATATTTATGAAGCACTCATTTAAGGAAGTCCTCAAATGAGCGCTTCCACTTTTCTAATAAAAAAACCACTGATTTGTCAGTGGCTTATGCGGATAATACTTTTCTTCCTTTGCGACGGCGACGTGCTAAAACTTTACGTCCATTTTTTGTAGCCATACGTGCACGGAAGCCATGTACTTTTTTACGCTTACGGTTACTTGGTTGGTATGTTCTTTTCATTTACTGCACCTCCCTAGGGATTCTAATATCTAAAGTTTAATTTTTAACTAATCCAGTAGACGGTCTTAATAATTATACGTAATACACATACCTCATGTCAACATTAAATTTTACCACGCTCTTCCTCACTTCATTTCCACTTGTTATACAACACAAAAACCGCATTATAACCTACTAACAACTTATACACACCCTTGATTTTCAACCAACCAGATTATTCGACTACTATCGACAATTTACTCACATGATAAACGCATGTTGATACTTTTTTATAAACATGCGGGGAGTTATGTGGATAACTGTCGAAAAACCATTGCACCATTAGTTTTTATCTGGTATTATTATTATGTTTTCATCTGTGGAAAACTAATAGCGCTTAAATTTTATTCACAGGCTGTGGATATCTTTGTGGATAGTCATTCACAGTTTCTTTATTATTTTTTCCACAGAATTGTGGATATAGTTTATAAATCATGCTAAACTTTAAGGACTACATATTCATTCATCCACAGGCTTTTTATTAAAAAGATTGGCATTCACCTCCTTTTTTTCTGCCAGTTTGGCAATTAAAGGAGGCTATTTTAACCTGTCTACAAAATCTACCACTATATAACCTATCAACACAGAAAGGAGTGAATTCCCAATTGGAAAATATTGAAGAGCTGTGGCAAGCTGCATTAGAAAAAATTGAAGAAAAGGTCAGTAAACCAAGTTATGATACATGGTTAAAAAATACAGAAGCCGTAGAGCTAAACCAGACAACTTTGATTGTATCTGCACCGAATGAATTTGCGAGAGATTGGCTAGAAAACCAATATACGAATGTCATTAATGAAGTGTTGGAAGAAGTAACTGGATCAAAACTTGAAACAAAGTTCATTATTCCTGATCCTTCACCACCTGCTGAAGAAGCTAAACAAACAGGACAAGAATCAACTTCACCTTCGAACCACAATGACTTCCCTAACTCCATGCTGAATGAAAAGTATACATTTGATACATTTGTAATCGGAGCTGGGAACCGGTTCGCGCATGCTGCTTCCCTAGCTGTAGCTGAAGCTCCCGCGAAAGCTTATAACCCGCTATTTATATACGGTGGAGTTGGGCTTGGGAAAACCCATTTAATGCATGCAATTGGCCACTATGTAAGAGAGCATAATCCTAATGCGAAGGTCGCCTATGTCACTTCTGAGAAATTCACGAACGAATTCATCAATGCAATCATGGATAATAAATCGAATGCCTTCCGCAATAAATATCGGAATATTGATGTCCTATTAATAGATGATATTCAATTTATTGCTGGAAAAGAATCAACTCAAGAAGAATTTTTTCATACGTTTAATGCATTACATGAAGAAAGTAAGCAAATTATCATCTCTAGTGACCGTCCACCGAAAGAAATTCCGACATTGGAAGACAGATTGCGTTCCCGCTTTGAATGGGGCCTCATAACAGATATAACCCCACCGGATCTCGAGACGAGAATCGCAATTTTAAATAAAAAGGCAAAAGCAGAAGGGCTTGAAATACCGAACGAAGTCATGCTTTATATTGCAAATCAAATCAATACGAACATTCGTGAATTAGAAGGTGCATTAATACGTGTTGTTGCCTATTCTTCTCTTGTCAATCAAGATATTGATGCAGCCCTTGCCGCGGAAGCATTGAAAGATATTATTCCTAGCAATAAGCCAAAAGAAATTACCGTCGAAGGAATTCAAGAAATCGTTTCAAGAAAATATAATATTCGTATGGAAGACTTTGCTGCGAAGAAACGGACAAAATCAATCGCTTTTCCAAGGCAAATTGCCATGTATCTCTCAAGAGAAATGACTGATCTTTCTTTACCGAAAATTGGAGACGAGTTTGGGGGGCGTGATCATACAACTGTTATACATGCCCATGAAAAGATTTCAAAAATGATTGCAGATGATACTTCTTTCAGTCAAGAAATCGATGAAATAATAGAAACGATCAAATCAATTTAACGGGATACCTGTGTATACTGTTTATAAGCTTTCACAATTATAAACAGATTGTCAACATGTGTAAAACTATACGAAACAAGATATCAAGATACTTATCCACATATCAACAGGCCTTATTACTATTATTACTGTTTTTTATAATAAATAATATATATAGAGAGAACTTCCGCTAGGAGGATAAATTCATGAAATTTACAATCAAACGAGATTTATTAATAACTGCTGTTCAAGATGTAATGAAAGCAATCTCTGCACGACCTGTCATTCCAATTCTTTCTGGAATGAAAATTGAAGCAAGCATTCACGGTATTACATTGACAGGAAGTGATTCCGATATTTCGATCGAATCTTTTATTCCTAGTGAAGAAAATGGAAATGTAAATGTTGAAAATATTGAACCTGGAATAATTGTGCTTCAAGCGAGATATTTCCCTGATATTGTAAGGAAATTACCACAAGATACCGTGGATTTCATTGTAGAGGAAAACTATCAAGTAAAAATCAGTTCAGGTAAATCAGAATTTACGCTTGTTGGTCAAAGCGCAGAAGAATATCCGCATCTTCCAAGACTTGAAGCAGAGACAAGTTTTGAAATGCCGATTCCTTTATTTAAAAATATGATCAAACAGACTGTATTTGCCGTATCAACGATGGAAACACGTCCAATATTAACTGGTGTAAATATTAAATTAGAGAATAATGAACTTACTTTCACGGCAACAGACAGTCACCGCTTAGCAATGCGAAAAACAGCTATTGAAGCGGCTGAAGTTGCGTTTCATAATGTGGTTGTACCTGGAAAAAGTTTAAATGAATTAAATAAAATCTTGGATGATACCGAAGAAACCGTTGAAATCAATGTAACGAATAACCAAATTCTTTTCAGGACGAAGCATTTAAGCTTCCTCTCCCGTTTACTTGATGGAAATTATCCGGAAACTTCTCGACTTATCCCAGAAGAAAGAAAAACAAGAATCGTCGTGAATACAAAAGAATTATTAAATACAATCGATAGAGCTTCTCTACTTGCAAGAGAAGAAAGAAATAATGTCGTTAAACTTACAACACAAGGAAGCTCCATTGTAGAGATTACAAGTAACTCACCGGAAGTAGGAAATGTTCATGAGGAAATTGTTGTAGAAACGATTGAAGGAGAAGAATTGAAGATCTCTTTCAGCTCAAAATATATGATGGATGCACTAAAATCAATGGAATATGATGAAGTGATTATCGACTTTACCGGGGCTATGCGCCCATTTGTAATCATTCCAAAAGAAGATGACTCGATTTTACAATTAATTTTACCAGTCCGGACCTATTAATTTTATAAAGACTAAGTGAAAAAAAACCTTTATCCACATGTGGATAAAGGTTTTTTGCTTAATTGAACAAAGGCGTAAGTGATGGGACAAGCTTTGCGCAGTACTGAACTTAACAATCCTTCAATTGAAAATTTGCCGAACGTTTATGCGGAGCTTAGGAGCAATTATAATCTTCGTGAAGAAAGTCAACATCAGCTGAAGAAAAATAAGTTTGCACCTGGATAGACACCCGCACCTTTGTTCAATTTAAAACAAAAAATAAGCCATTTTGAGAAGTTTTTGCCCCTCCCCAGTGGATTACCTTTCAAAATGGTGAAAACTTTAGTAAAATAGGTTTATAGAGTTTTTAACGGTAAATACTAAAACTAACAAGTCTTTTACAGGAAATGCTATTCCATTTTTTTTCATAAGACGAAAAGAAAACATGGTGATGAATGATATGCAGGAAAAAGTAAACATAACAACGGAATATATAACGCTTGGTCAGTTGATTAAAGTTCTTAATATCCTTGAATCCGGCGGTATGGTCAAAGCCTATCTAAAAGATGTCGGAGCTAATGTAAACGGAGAATTGGAACATCGCCGCGGCCGGAAATTGTATCCAGGTGACACGGTCGAAATCGAAGGAAATGCTTATATCGTAAGTGCCGAGGACTAGATTGCATGCATATCGAACAGCTAGTCCTTAAAAACTTTAGAAATTATGATGAGCTCACCCTTACTTTTGATGATAAGGTCAATGTCATTATCGGGGAGAACGCCCAAGGCAAGACAAATCTCATGGAAGCAATCTATTGTCTAGCCTTTACAAAGTCTCACCGGACAACGAAGGAAAAAGAACTTATTCAATGGGACAAAGAATATGCTAAAATAGAAGGTAGAGTAAAAAAGAAAAGTCAGGTCCTTCCCCTGGAGATGGTTATCTCGACGAAGGGAAAGAAAGCGAAACTAAATCATCTGGAACAACGCAGATTAAGTGATTTCATTGGTGCACTCAATGTCGTCATGTTTGCCCCCGAGGATTTGACACTTGTAAAAGGTCCTCCCCAAGCCCGCAGACGTTTTATTGATATGGAACTCGGGCAAATCCAGGCGACATATATTTATCATTTAGCACAGTATCAAAAGATTTTAAAACAGCGTAATTCTCTTCTAAAACAATTACAACGTCAAGGCAGTACCCAAGTTACCATGCTTGAGATCCTTACCGACCAGTTGATCCAGCATGCTGCGATCATTTTAGCGAAACGGTTCAGCTTTTTAAAACTGTTAAGAAAATGGGCAGCACCGCTTCATCATCAAATCAGTCAAGAACTTGAAGAGCTGGAAATTAAATACGATGCAAGTATCGATGTATCTGAACAGGATAGCGAAGAAGAAATCGAAACGGCTTTTCAGAATAAATTCGAAGAGATACAAGAAAAGGAAATCGAACGTGGAACAAGTCTGATTGGTCCCCACCGCGATGATTTAATCTTTTACGTGAATGGAATGGATGTTCAGACCTATGGCTCCCAAGGGCAACAACGTACAACCGCCCTTTCTTTAAAACTCGCAGAAATCGAATTGATTCACCATGAAGTCGGCGAATATCCGATTTTACTGTTAGATGATGTATTAAGTGAGCTGGATGACTTTAGACAATCCCATTTATTAAATACCATTCAAGGAAAAGTACAGACCTTTGTTTCGACAACAAGCGTTGATGGTATTCATCATGAAACATTGAAAGAAGCAGAATTGTTCCGAGTAACAAATGGAACTGTAACTGTAGAAAAGCACTAAAGGAGGTCCTAACTTACCTTATGTTTATTGATATAGGAAATGGGAATGTCATACAATCCTCAACAATTATTGCAATAATTGATTACGAGCTCATCTCCTCATCTGTGCTCTTACAAGAAATGATAGAAAATGCCAATCAGGAAAAAACACTAAAGGGACCTACTAACCATGCGAAATCAATGATGGTCACAACAGAAGGAACCTACGTCAGCACTCTATCGGTAGCAACCCTAAAAAAACGCACAAGCATTAAAGCAACCATCAAACACATGGAAGACTATTACTAGCATCTTTCTAATTTTTTTCACGTATTAACGGTCTGTAATACCCCTCCTCTAAACATGAGGGAAAACCAATATGTGAAGACCGGGGATAAACAGTCCGTAAATCCCTGATTCTGTTCAACTAACATTCAGTGGGGGGGAAGGATACCCCAAACCCCACTGAATGAAGTTTCACTTTATTAATTTCTCTTTAGACTGATGTAGGATATAAGAGTTTTCCGGGAGCATTCCCGATACCTTGAGACTTCAATGGGAGGCCTGCTAAGAACGGTCATGCCCAGTGCGCCTGGGTTAACCAGCCGTCCACGGAAAGAAAGAGGGGCCAGGAATGCGGACCCTAGAAAGAAAGTCACCATACTGCAAAATAAATTTAAGTAAGCTTTTAAAATAGAAATGAGTGAGAGATTTATGGAAGAAAATGTATCTAATAATCAATCCTATGACGCCGAACAAATTCAGGTCTTAGAAGGCCTCGAAGCGGTTCGTAAACGTCCCGGAATGTACATCGGATCCACAAGTGCAAGAGGACTCCACCACCTTGTCTGGGAAATTGTCGACAACAGTATCGATGAAGCCCTTGCCGGATACTGTGACCACATCCAAGTGATCATTGAAAAAGACAACAGCATCACCGTAAAAGATAATGGTCGTGGAATTCCCGTTGACATCCAAAAGAAAACTGGCCGACCAGCAGTTGAAGTCATTATGACGGTTCTTCATGCCGGCGGTAAATTCGGTGGTGGCGGTTATAAAGTTTCCGGTGGACTCCACGGCGTTGGTGCATCCGTTGTAAATGCTCTTTCCAGCGGTCTTGAAGTATACGTACACCGTGATGGGAAAATCTACTCTATTGCTTTTGAACAAGGTAAAGTCGTGAAAGAACTCGGTGTCGTTGGTGAAACTGAGATTCAAGGAACAGAAATCCATTTCACACCAGACCCGGAGATTTTCACAGATACAACGGAATTTGAATTTGAAATATTAGAGCAGCGTCTCCGTGAACTCGCCTTTTTAAATAAAGGCCTTACAATCACAATAGAAGATAAACGAGAAGACAGAGAGCCTGTCAGCTATTACTACGAAGGCGGAATCAACTCTTACGTTGAATATATTAACCAGAATAAAGATGTACTTCATGAACCGTTTTATGCTAACGGCTCTACCCAAGGTATTGAAGTTGAAATATCGATCCAGTACAATGACGGATTTGCCTCGAATCTATATTCTTTCGCTAACAATATTCATACGTATGAAGGTGGAACACATGAAGTTGGTTTCCGTACTGCTTTAACCCGTGTAATTAATGAATATGCTCGTAGAAACGGATTATTAAAAGAAAATGAAACAAACTTGACCGGGGACGATGTTCGTGAAGGAATGACCGCAATTGTCTCGATCAAGCACCCGGACCCGCAATTTGAAGGTCAAACGAAAACCAAACTAGGAAATAGTGAAGTACGTACAGTTACCGATCAAGTTTTCAGTGAAACGTTCCAAACGTTCCTCCTTGAGAATCCAACGGTTGGCCGTATTATAGTCGATAAAGGCCTGATGGCTTCAAGGGCAAGACTTGCTGCGAAAAAGGCAAGGGAGCTTACGAGAAGAAAGAGTGCGCTTGAAGTTTCGAATTTACCAGGTAAACTTGCCGACTGTTCCTCGAAAGATGCATCTATTAGTGAGCTGTATATCGTGGAGGGGAACTCTGCCGGTGGGTCTGCTAAGGCTGGTAGGGACAGACATTTCCAAGCAATCCTGCCGCTAAGAGGTAAGATTCTAAACGTGGAAAAAGCAAGACTCGACCGAATCTTATCTAATGCAGAAATCCGTTCAATGATTACTGCGATTGGTACAGGCATTGGTGAAGAATTCGATATTGAAAAAGCACGTTATCATAAAATCGTAATTATGACGGACGCTGATGTGGATGGTGCTCATATCCGCACCTTGCTGCTTACCTTCTTCTTCCGGTATATGCGTCCATTAATTGATCACGGATATATCTATATTGCACAGCCACCCCTTTTCCAAATTAAACAAGGGAAAAATGTGCAATACGTTTATAGTGACGAGGAATTGCAAGAGTCATTGACTGAACTGCCGGAAGCACCAAAGCCAATTATCCAGCGTTATAAAGGACTGGGTGAAATGGATGCAGATCAACTTTGGGAAACAACAATGAATCCAGAGAACCGCACCTTGCTTCAAGTGCAGCTGACAGATGCGATTGAAGCGGATCAGGTCTTTGATATGCTCATGGGCGATAATGTAGAACCGCGCCGAAACTATATTGAACAAAATGCAAAATACGTTCAAAACTTGGATATATAGAATTTGGAAATGAAGAGGACTGGGGCAATTTGCTCCCCTCTTTCGTTTCTTCTGTAGATAGAAAACTATAAGAACAAAGTGCTGTGGATAACTATGAACACTGGCATTAGCCACGTCCGGCTCCAGCGCCCAGCAACTAGCAAACTTCACACTCCTCCAATCGATAAGTCAACATCAACTCACTATCGTTCGTTGTGTTTCCTTTATCTCATTCCGGAGTGCTCCAGTTTGTACGTTGCTACGACGCACAGGATGTGCTAGTGCAGGTGTTGCGACAGGACGTCGCGTTTTTAACCTGCAAGGGCGCTTGCGCCTTTGTTCTACGGGGAAAATGAGTTTTCCCGACTAGGAGGTAACAGAAATGGCTGAAGAACACAGGAATGTACAGGAAATAAATATTAGTCAGGAAATGCGGACATCTTTCCTTGATTATTCAATGAGTGTTATTGTATCAAGGGCTTTACCCGATGTACGCGACGGCATGAAGCCGGTTCACCGCAGGATCATCTATGCGATGAATGATTTAGGCATGACCCCGGATAAAGCATATAAAAAATCCGCCCGTATCGTCGGTGAAGTAATCGGTAAGTATCACCCGCATGGCGATTCTGCCGTTTATGACACGATGGTGCGGATGGCACAGGATTTCAGCTATCGTCATATGCTTGTCGATGGTCATGGGAACTTTGGTTCGGTTGATGGTGACCAAGCTGCGGCAATGCGTTATACTGAGGCAAGACTATCAAGAATATCAATGGAATTAGTCCGTGATTTGAATAAAGATACGGTTGATTTCAGAGATAACTACGATGGTTCAGAGCGGGAACCAGCTGTTTTCCCTGCCCGTTTTCCTAATTTGCTAGTGAATGGAACGTCAGGGATTGCGGTCGGAATGGCAACGAATATCCCGCCTCATAACTTAGGTGAGACAATTGACGCAGTCCTCGCTTTATCGAAGGATGAAGAGATTACAATCGAGGAATTGATGGAATATCTACCGGGACCAGACTTCCCAACAGCGGGAATTATCATTGGCAGAAGTGGTATTCGTAAAGCCTATGAAACAGGCAGAGGCTCGATTACAATGCGAGCAAAAGTTGATATTGAAGAGCATGCGAATGGCAAGTCAACAATCATCGTGACCGAATTGCCATATCAAGTGAATAAAGCGAGACTCGTAGAAAAGATTGCCGAGCTTGTCCGTGATAAACGAATTGACGGCATTACCGATTTACGTGACGAATCAAGCCGTGAAGGTATGCGTATTGTCATGGAAATCCGCCGGGATGCCAATGCGAATGTTATTTTAAACAATTTATATAAATTTACTGCCTTGCAAACGACATTTGGTGTGAACACATTAGCACTTGTCGACGGGCAGCCGCGAATATTAAATATTAAACAGTGTCTCGAGCATTATCTCACCCACCAGGTTGAGGTCATTGAAAGGCGTACTGCTTTTGAATTGAAGAAAGCAGAAGCACGTGCTCATATTTTAGAAGGGTTGCGGATTGCGCTTGATAATCTTGATGCTGTCATTAACTTGATCCGTAATTCGAAAACAACTGAAATTGCCCGTGAAGGGTTAATGACACAATTCAATTTATCAGAGAAACAAGCCCAGGCCATTCTTGATATGCGACTCCAACGCTTAACTGGCTTGGAGCGGGAAAAAATTGAAAATGAATATAGTGAATTGCTCGCACTAATTGCTGAGTTGAAAGCAATCCTTGCTGATGAAGAGAAAGTACTTGAAATCATCCGTGAAGAATTAACGGAAATTAAAGAGCGTTACAGTAATGAACGTCGTACAGAAATTGTTGCTGGTGGGATTGGCTTTTTCGAGGATGAGGACTTGATTCCGGAAGAAAATATCGTCATCACCCTCACCCATCACGGCTATATTAAACGCTTGCCAGCTTCGACGTATCGTACACAACGCCGGGGCGGCCGAGGTATTCAAGGAATGGGAACGAATGAAGACGACTTTGTTGAACAACTCGTCTCTTGTTCGACCCACGATACGATCCTCTTTTTCACGAATCGCGGAAAGGTTTATCGCTTGAAAGGATATGAAATTCCTGAATTCAGCCGAACTGCAAAAGGAATTCCAATCATCAACTTACTGCAAGTGGAAAATGACGAATGGATCAATGCAGTCATTGCGGTGGAAGAGTATGATAAAGAAGCGTATCTTATTTTTACGACGAAATTTGGAATTGCGAAACGTACATCACTTTCCATGTTTGCGAACATCCGTCGTGGCGGTTTGATTGCTGTTCATCTACGTGATGAAGATGAACTGATTTCCGTTCGTTTATCTAATGGGAAGAAAGATATTATGATTGCAACTAAAAATGGTTATCTGATCCGCTTTGAAGAAGAGCAGATTCGCCCGATGGGAAGAACAGCAGCCGGAGTGAAAGGTATTTCCTTACGGGATGATGATGAAGTCGTCTCGATGGAAATCATTGAGCCTGGTGCAAACATTCTTCATGTAACAGAGAATGGTTACGGAAAACAGACGCCTGAAGAAGAGTACCGTAGAATTAACCGTGGCGGTAAAGGTGTCCTGACATGCAGAATTACGGATAAAACTGGTAAAGTCGTGAAGGTAAAAACAGTGACAGGTGAAGAAGACCTGATGCTCATAACGATTGCCGGTGTCTTAATCCGGATCCCGGTTGAAGAAATTTCCGAAACGGGAAGAAATGCAATGGGAGTTCGTCTCATTCGCTTGCAAGATAAGGAGCAGGTTGCGACCGTTGCTAAGATTGATGATGAAGAGGATTTGGAAATTAAAGAAGATGACTCCTCGTCAGAAGGTGAAACGGAAACGGTAATCGACCATGACAGCGACATCGCGGAAACATCGGCAATGGATGAAGATCTAAATGATGAAGATATAGAAGAATAACGGTGTTGAAAGTGACTCGGGATAAACGGATACAATATACGTTTTAGGCGGGTCACTTTTCCCATTTAAAATTGGAGGCAGGAGTATGCGTGTACATCCAACCCAATTAGTTGCAGGTACCGTGCTTTTACGGGATGTGAAGGGTAAATCTGGTCACCCGATTATGAAAGAGGGAACGATTTTAACGAATGAACATATTACCGTCTTACATAAATTTCTAATTGAATCCGTAGAAGTCTCGAATAAGTTAGAAAACGGTGAAGCATTTATCGCGAAAGAACATGTAAAGTTTAAGGAACAGTCAAAACCCGTGGAAAGGAATATTTACCTTGAAGCAGAAGAGTCTCGCTCCTTCCCTGCCCATTACTTGGAGGTAGTGCGGGATTATAAACAATTCTTCGCAGATTGGAATAACGGTGTTCCCATCGATATGGTAAAGGTAAGACAATCTATTCTGCCGCTGCTTGAACGAATTGGGGAATTAGATATGGAAATATTCACCCTGCATCAATATGGGGCAACGGAAGATTATATTTATCACCATAGTGTTGCTGTCAGTCTTCTCGCCGCATTCTTAGGAAAAGAGTTAGGCTATCGTAAAGGAGAATGGATTCAGCTTGGAGTTGCCGGCTATCTTGCGGATGCTGGAATGACCCGAATTGATTCTGATATCTTAACAAAAGGCGGACCACTGACCGAGCAGCAAGTACAAGATATGAGAAATCACTCGACGTACTCTTACCGGATGGTGGAAAATTTGACTGGCTTATCGAAAACAGGGAAAATCGCTATTCTTCAGCATCATGAACGGATGGATGGGAGCGGTTATCCACTAGGGATACGGAATGAACAGATCAATACCTTTGCCCGGATACTAGCTGTTTGTGATTCATATCATGCGATGACAAGTGACCGCATGTATAAAGCGAAACAATCCATTTTTAAAGCACTGGATGAGCTATTTCAGGAGCGTTATACAAAGTTAGATCTGAAGATTGTCCATCCTTTTATTGAAAGTTTGGCGAAGCGGGCCGTCGGAAAAACCGTCCACCTGACGAATCATAAGACAGGGGAAATTGTTTACTTTGATGACGATCACCCTGCATCTCCTTTAGTGAAATTACATGAAACCGGTGAAATCATTAGCTTACAGATGAATCCTGAATTACAAATTGAGGAGATTATTTTAGATTAGGTGGGTTTGGCGGGGGTTAATCCCCTGAGGCAGTATTGTATCTTTGTGGAGCAGCTTGGTGGTAATGGAGAAGGTTTAATCACCTGAAAATCGCAGCATCCAGCCAGCATTCCCGGTAGATAACAGAGTCCCTAATCCTCTAAAAGCACTGATTGATAATTATTTCGGTAGGTTTGAGCCCTTATTTATTGTATAAGAAACTATAAAATACTAATATCAATACAGATAATCTTTACGAATGAAACAGGAGGCGCTATGAATAATCAATCTTTTACTCCAGTCATCATTGGAACGGATATTAACGCCTATAATATGGCGATATCCTTCCATGAAGCCTACGATATTCATCCCATTCTTGTTGGCAAACAGGAAATGGGATTTACAAGCTTTAGTACAATCCCAGAGCGGATCGACATACATCCCGATATAACGGATAAAGGAAGATTCGTCCCGATTCTAAAAGAACTCGCGGAAAACTTACAAAATCGCAATCATCCGTTAGTGCTCGTTGGTACGAATGATGCGTACGTCCGCTTGATTATTGAAAATGAAGAAGAACTGAAGAAATATTATCGTTTCAACTATATATCCGAAGACCTGATGAATCGGCTGCAGAAGAAAGCAAACTTCTATAAACTTTGCGAGGAGTATGGAATTGATACACCGACGACATACTTCTATGACTGTAAAGACGATAGCCCGTTCACAGAAGAAATGACATACCCTGTCATTATTAAACCGAGTAATGGAATTGAATATTATAAACATCCGTTCACAGGTCAAGAGAAGGTCTATCGGGTAAATACGCCAGAAGAAACAGATAAGGTCATCCAAATGATTAAGAATAGCGGTTACCGGGATGAACTGATTATTCAGGATTATATTCCGGGAGACGATACGTACATGTGGGATTCGGTTCTTTATTTAAACTCGAAAAGTAAGACTGAACTTGTTACATTTGGACAAGTTGTTTTGCAAGAGCATACCGCAACAGCAATCGGTAACTACACGTCTGTTCTTACCCGTTACAACGAGGAAATGATGAAGAAATTACAGCAATTTCTAGAGACGGTTGGCTATGTCGGTTTTGCCAATTTCGATATAAAGTATGATGAGCGCGACGGGAAATTTAAAATCTTTGAAGTCAATATCCGTCAAGGCCGGTCCAGTTATTATGTAACGGCACTCGGACATAATATGGCAACGTATATTGTCGATGATGTTCTCCATGATAAGGAAAAACCGACGACTTATTTAAATGAGGAATATCTATTTTCCGTTGTACCACGGATTGTGTTAAATAACTTTGTCGAAAATGAAGCAGTAAGGCAAGATGTTAAGCGGCTTGTTAAGGAGAAAAAATGGGGTAACCCCCTCTTTTACAAAAAGGATAAGAGCTTCAAACGTAAATTCTATATGCTGCTCAGACAAATTAACTATTACCGGAAATATAAAAATAATAAATGGTAAAATCTCCAGAATATCCTGGGGATTTTTTCTAACATAAGTACTAAATTCCAGCTAGGAGAATTTTGAATCTACTTACTATTCCTATTAAATTCGAACTGGTTGAAAAACGTCAAGAATTGGCGTAAAGTAAATAAAAATAGCTAAGCTAAACGAGAAAGATTGAAGAATATATTAGGAGGCCAGAACGAATATGCGTGAAGATAAATTTGGGAAAGAAGGCTTAACGTTTGATGATGTGCTGCTTATTCCTGCCCATTCACAAGTACTGCCAAATGAAGTGGAATTAGGAACACAATTATCCGAGACATTGAAGTTAAAGTCCCCTTTCATTAGTGCTGGAATGGACACTGTTACAGAAGCAGAAATGGCAATTGCAATGGCACGTCAAGGCGGTTTCGGAGTCATTCATAAAAATATGTCCATTGAAGAACAAGCGGAAATGGTTGACCGGGTAAAACGTTCCGAAAGTGGAGTAATTACGAATCCATTTTTCTTAACACCAGAGCATCAAGTCTATGACGCTGAACATCTCATGGCTAAATTCCGTATTTCCGGTGTACCGATTGTGAATGATATCGAGGAGCAAAAGCTTGTCGGTATTTTAACGAACCGTGACTTGCGCTTTATCCAGGATTATTCTATCCAGATTTCTAAGGTGATGACTAGTGAGAATCTTGTCACTGCTCCAGTAGGTACAACATTGAACGAAGCGGAAAAGTTACTGCAGCAGCATAAGATTGAGAAGCTTCCACTCGTAGATGAAAATGGTATACTGAAAGGTCTTATCACGATTAAAGATATTGAGAAAGTTATCGAATTTCCGAACTCTGCGAAGGATTCCCAAGGAAGATTGCTTGTAGCAGCGGCGGTAGGTGTAACGGGAGATGCGATGAACCGAATTGAGAAGCTCGTGGAGGCAGGAGCTGACGCCATTGTAATTGATACAGCCCATGGCCACTCAGAAGGTGTACTGAACCAATTGAAAAAGGTGCGAGCAGCTTATCCGGATCTCGACATTATTGCAGGGAACGTTGCAACAGCAGAAGGAACGGTAGCTTTAATTGAAGCTGGTGCATCAATTGTTAAAGTTGGAATTGGACCTGGTTCGATCTGTACAACACGGGTTGTAGCAGGTGTCGGTGTACCACAAATTTCAGCTGTTTATGAATGTGCAAAAGCAGCTCAAGAATACAATGTACCTGTTATTGCCGACGGTGGAGTCAAATATTCCGGCGATATTGTAAAAGCAATTGCGGCAGGCGCACATGCAGTAATGCTCGGTAGCATGTTCGCGGGTACAACGGAAAGCCCTGGTGAAACAGAAATTTACCAAGGCAGAAAATATAAAGTTTACCGTGGTATGGGGTCTCTTGGCGCTATGAAAGCAGGTTCCAAAGATCGCTACTTCCAGGGTGATACGGAAGATGCGAAGAAACTTGTACCAGAAGGAATTGAAGGACGTGTCCCTTATAAAGGCGCACTTGCGGATATTTCCCATCAATTAATTGGTGGTTTACGTTCTGGAATGGGTTATTGTGGAGCAGCAACGATTGAAGAATTACGCAAGAATGCGCAATTCGTCAAGATCACGAATGCCGGCCTCCGTGAAAGCCATCCACACGATGTGCAAATTACAAAAGAAGCTCCGAACTATTCGGTACAATAACTTTTGATAAAGCAAGCACTTATTTTTCTTGAGGTCACACGCAAACCTAATAGAAAAATAGGTGCTTTTTTCTATCCTAAATTAGGCAGAATGGATGAAGTAGGATGGATATAAAAAATGATAAAATCAGGACAGAGGTCCGTCTATTTTTTTTGATGAAAATATGGTAGAATATCAAGGTGCTACAATATAAACTTTTTAATCATGTTGGAGGTAAAATAAGTTGATTCAAGTAACTAAAAAAACTGTGTCAGGAATACTCATCTTTGTACTACTGATCACATCGTTCATGATACAGCCGCTCACAACCCATGCAGAAAGTACCCTCGATTTAAATGCAGAGTCTGCCATCTTAGTTGATGCGGGGACTGGAAAAGTTCTTTATGCGAAAAACGCAGATATTGCCCTTCCTCCAGCAAGTATGACGAAAATGATGACGGAATATCTTGTTCTTGAAGCGATCAATGAAGGAAAGATCGACTGGGATACAACAACTCAAATCAGCAATTATGCATATAAGATTTCAGCTAATGAGCTCTTTTCAGGAGTTGGTTTAACACAAGATAAAGATTATGCCGTACGCGATTTATATAACGCGATGGCTGTCTTCTCTGATAATGCGACAACGATTGCACTTGCTGAATTAATCGCAGGTTCAGAAACAGAATTTGTTAAGATGATGAATGATAAGGCTGAGGAATTAGGCCTTTCTGAATATAAATTTGTAAACAGCTCAGGTTTGGATAATGATTCCTTGGGAGATGACATGCCTAAGGGAACGGACCCGAATGCAAGTAACCTTCTATCTGCGCGCTCTGCAGCTCAGCTTGCCTATCATTTAGTCAATGATTTTCCGGAAGCTTTAGAGATTTCTAGTCAGACAGAAGTGGAATTTGAAGATTACAAGATTGAAAACTTAAACTGGATGCTTCCTCATGAAGCAACATTTTTACAATCCTTCCATTATGAAGGAGTCGACGGATTGAAGACAGGTAATACGGATCTTGCTGGCTATACGTTCACTGGTACAGCTGAAAGAGATGGAACCCGTCTAATTACAGTTGTAATGAAGACTGGTTCAAAAGAAGAGCGCTTCAGAGAAACAGCAAAATTACTCGACTATGGTTTCAATAATTTCGCATCTGAAGAATTATTCCCGGCTGGTCACCAGCTGGAAGATAAAGGAACTCTTCCTGTAGCTAAAGGAAAAGAAAAAGAAGTAAGTGTCTCAATTAGTGAAGGAATTGCTATTCCAATCCAGTCTGAAGAAGCAGAGTTATATAGTTTGGAATACAATATCGATGAAGAGAAATTAAATGATAACGGAGAAATTGTAGCGCCAATTGAGAAGGGTGAAAAACTCGGTACCGCAACACTTGTTTACGAAGGTGAAGCAACCGACCATGGTTATATATTTGATCAGGAATCCGTCGTTGTTGACGTGGTTAGTGATGAAGCAGTTGAAAAAGCGAACTGGTTCATGCTTACTCTAGGTGCAATTGGTGACTTCTTCGGTAATGTCTTTACAACAGCAGTAGATTGGATCAAAGGATTGTTTTAATCGAAGTAAAGTGTATGTGAGCTGCGGATTTAGGATAGGATATGTTATACATGCTTGCTTTTTTAAAGTAAATCAGCTATGATGGTAGCAAATCAGATGGATTAAAGGTACTGACAGGAAATAGTAGCGGTTATTTCTTCTGTAGAGAGTCGATGGTTGGTGTGAATCGACGTTGAAATGCTGTGAATCCATCCTTGAACTGGTTTATCGAACAGGACTCGTTCCAGAGTAAATAAACCCGGGATCTCTGCACCGTTAATGCAGATCAAGCCGGAAGAGATAATCTCTTCAACAAGGGTGGCAACGCGGGAATATAAACTCTCGTCCCTATTATTGGGATGAGAGTTTTTTTGATTTTAAATATTTAATAATAAATAAAAGGAGGAAAAGCAAATGTTGGACATGAAATTTTTACGGAACAATTATGAAGAAGTGAAAGCGAAACTTCAGCACCGAGGTGAAGACTTATCAGAGCTGGATACGTTTGGTGAACTCGATGAAAAACGCCGGAAATTGATTGCTGAAACAGAACAGTTGAAAGCAAAGAGAAATGCTGCGACACAAGAGATAGCTAAGCTAAAGAAAGAGAAAAAAGATGCGGATGCTGCGATTCAGGAAATGCGTCAAGTCGGTGAAGAGATTTCCAAACTTGATAAAGACTTGAAGGAAATAGAAGAAAAGTTGGAACAGGTTATGTATTCCATTCCAAACATCCCTCATGAAAGTGTACCGATTGGCGATGATGAAGAGGATAATGTCGTCCAGCGTACGTGGGGTGAGCAGCCGGAATTCGATTTCGAGGTGCAGCCGCATTGGGACATTGCGGCGAACTTGAAGATTTTAGACTTTGAACGGGCCGCTAAAGTGACCGGTAGCCGCTTTGTTTTCTACACGGGACTTGGTGCAAGACTTGAGCGTGCATTATTGAACTTCATGATGGACTATCATGCGGATAACCACGGCTACAAAGAGATTCTTCCGCCATATATTGTTAATCGCATGAGTATGATTGGTACAGGACAGCTACCGAAATTTGCAGAGGATGCATTTAAACTTGAGGAGTGGGACTATTATTTAATCCCGACTTCAGAGGTACCTGTTACGAACTATCACCGTGATGAGATCATGCTCGATTTACCAAAACAATATGTTGCTTACAGTGCGAATTTCCGGTCAGAAGCGGGCTCAGCCGGGCGTGATACAAGAGGTTTGATACGTCAGCATCAATTTAATAAAGTTGAGCTTGTTCACTTTGTTAAACCTGAAGATTCTTATGACACATTAGAGAAACTAACCGGTCACGCGGAGAAAATTCTGCAGGAATTAGAATTACCATACCGTGTGATGAGCATGTGTACCGGCGATTTAGGTTTCACTGCTGCGAAGAAATACGATATTGAAGTATGGATTCCAAGTCAAGCTACGTACCGTGAGATTTCTTCTTGCTCTAACTTTGAAGATTTCCAAGCAAGACGCGCCGGCATCCGTTTCCGCCGTGATACGAACGCGAAACCGGAATACGTGCATACATTGAACGGGTCTGGGCTGGCTGTTGGCCGTACGGTTACTGCTATTTTAGAAAATAACCAGCAGGAAGATGGCTCTGTTATCGTACCGAAAGCACTCGTTCCTTATATGGGTGGAAAAGAAGTTATTAAATAAAGTTTGTTGGCACTGGCTGGCTCTAAATTGTCCAGCTAGTGCTTTTTATCACGGATTAACGGTCTGTAATCCCCCCACTGAATGAGTTTCACTTTATCATAAATTTTACGAAATGGATTGACAAGTATAAAATATTTATGGTATATTATATCTTGTGATTACGGAGGTATACCCAAGTCTGGCTGAAGGGGTCGGTCTTGAAAACCGAAAGGCGGGTCAAACCGCGCGGGGGTTCGAATCCCTCTACCTCCTCCATTTTTTATAAATCTTCAATCCTTTGAAACGCTTGTTCTTACTGAATGAAGCGTTTTTTTGCTATTTTCCGCTCAAGTTCACGATTTGAAATGTTGGAGATCATGATTAACGATACCTACTTCTGAAATCCCCTCTTGACAAAGCGCACGATTCACTTTACTATTAACAGAAATAACATACACTCTAGACGATGATCAGACTAGTAGTATGAGAACTGTCCGACAGAAAATGGGATTCACCGGCTGAAAGATCCCTACGCACAAGCTTGTATGAACCTACCTGGGAGTCGTTAGCGATAAACTAACCGCAGGAAACTGTGTTATCAATGAAGAGAGGGCAATTTATTGCCAAAAATAGGTGGTACCGCGGAGCTGCTTCCGTCCTTGTTTCAGGGATGGGATCAGCTTTTTTAGTTGTGAGTTTTTATCACCTATTAACGGTCTGTAATCCCCCTCCTCTAAACATGAGGGAAACCCAATATGTGAAGGCTGGGGATAAACAGTCCGTAAATCCCTGATTCTGTTCAACTAACATTCAGTGGGGAGGTAAGGATCCCCCACTGAATGAAGTTTCACTTTATCAGGAAAAAGAAAAGAAGAGGTGTTCGAATTGTGTAAACGTATTGTTTTTGTAGGCTGTGGTTCAATGGCTGAAGCGATAATGGGTGGTATGCTGCAGACGAAGACAGTAGATAAAAATGATATTTATGTAACGAATAAACAGGATGAGGGGCGATTGGGTAATATCGAGGCTACGTATGGAGTGCAAACTTCTTATGATAAAGAAAAACTTCTTGATCTTGCAGACGTTGTTATTTTAGCAATGAAGCCGAAAGATTTAGCGGAATCCCTCGATGAAATACGTCCATTTATAAGAGAAGAGCAGCTCATCATTTCAGTTCTTGCAGGCGTTATGACAGAAACAATAGAGGAGATAATTGGCAAAAGAAATGCTGTCGTCCGAGCAATGCCAAATACATCTGCGCAGATTGGCTATTCGGCTACTGCGATTGCAGCTGGAAAATATGTCGATCAGGAGAAAATCAATATTGCGGAGAGGTTATTTCAGTCGATTGGAGTAACGAAGGTCGTTGCTGAGGACGATATGCATACGGTGACAGCCATTTCTGGGAGCGGCCCAGCATTTATCTATTACTTTGTCGAAGCGATGACGACAGCAGCGCTAGAAGCCGGTATGGACGAACAGACGGCTGATGCACTTATTACCCAGACCATTATAGGTGCTGGGAAGATGTTGGAACAGTCCGGGGAACCAGCGTCAGTTTTAAGAGAAAATATTACGAGTGTAGGCGGAACAACTGCAGCCGGGTTAGAAACGCTTAAAGCAAATGAATTTGAGAAAATTATTATCTCCTGTATCGAAAGCGCCCGAAATCGCTCCATTGATCTTGGGAGAACGTTTTAAGTATAGAAAAAAGACAGGGAAAAAATTACCCTGTCTTTACTTTCTGCTCTTGGTTTTTCTTCCTAACTTTTGTATAATAATAATGTTAACTATTTTTCTTCACTATGGCTCCGTAGCTCAGGGGATAGAGCGTCAGTTTCCTAAACTGTGCGTCGCAGGTTCGAATCCTGCCGGGGCCGCTTTAATTTTTCATTTATCCACATGTGGATAAATGATTTTTTATTTTGTGACCAAACTCATATCGTAATAATCAATTATTAAAAATCACAGGAGGAATTTTTTCTGTGATTTTCTTCTTTTAGAGGACTGATTTCGAAACTATTCAGCTAAATTACTTTTAAAGTGTCACAAAATGTTCTAAAATGGATTTAAGTTCGTAAAAGATTTACATTATTTTATGTAATAAGAAATGTTAACGGTTACAAGTAAAGGAGAGGTGAATGATGGATATGAAACCAATTCCCGCAAGAGAAGGGAACTACAACTTACAGGATTATGAAGCATACAGAGAGAACTTTTCTTGGGAAGATGTGAAGCAGCATCTTAGTATGCAGCAGACGGGAAAGGTAAACATGGCATATGAAGCGTTGGATCGCCATGCAGAAGACCCGGAGAAAAGGGACAAGCTCGCATTGATTTATTCGAGCCCGGACCGGAAGGAAACATTCACATTTCTTGAATTAAGTAAGCACAGTAACAAGTTTGCGAATGTACTTCGAAAATATAACGTACGTAAGGGAGACCGTGTATTTCTTTTCATGCCGCGCAGTCCAGAGTTTTATGCCGCCTTTTTTGGGATTTTAAAAACAGGTGCAGTTGCCGGACCACTCTTTGAAGCATTTATGGAGCAGGCCGTACGCGATCGGTTAGAAGATAGTGAAGCAAGCATGCTTATTACAACAGCCGAACTATTAGAGCGTGTCCCTTATACGGAACTCCCTCACTTGGAAAACATTATAATTGTTGGTGAGGATTCAAATAAAGAAGGAAAGTTCATCAGTTTTGAAGAAGAGATGGAAGCTGCACCTGAGGAATTTGAAATGGAATGGGTCAATTTGGAGGACGGGATGCTTCTGCATTATACGTCCGGTTCCACTGGTAGGCCTAAAGGGGTTTATCATGTGCATAACGCAATGATTCAGCATTATGCGACAGCTGAGTGGGTCCTCGATTTGAAGCCGGATGATGTATATTGGTGTACGGCAGACCCGGGCTGGGTAACTGGGACAAGCTATGGTATTTTTGCACCATGGCTCTATGGGGTGACAAATGTCGTCCGCGGAGGCAGATTTACACCGGAATCTTGGTATGAAACATTGGAAAAATACAAAGTAACGGTTTGGTATACTGCTCCTACAGCACTTCGTATGCTTGTGAGCCATGGGGAAGATAAAGTAAAACAGTATGATTTATCCGCTTTACGTCATATTTTAAGTGTTGGTGAGCCGCTCAACCCGGAAGTGATTACTTGGGGATTGCGTGCCTTTGGTTTACGGATTCATGATACATGGTGGATGACGGAAACGGGCGCACAAATGATTGTGAATCTCCCGTGTAATGAGATTCGCCCAGGCTCTATGGGCAAACCAATTCCTGGCGTTGAAGCGTCAATCATTGATCATGAGGGAAATGAACTGCCGCCGAATCAGATGGGTAACCTTGCGATTAAAGCCGGGTGGCCAGCCATGATGCGCCAGATTTGGAATAACCCGGGTAAATACGAAAGTTATTTTATCAATGGCTGGTATATTTCCGGAGACAGTGCTTACCGGGATGAAGATGGTTATTTCTGGTTCCAAGGGCGTCTAGATGACGTGATTAATACGTCTGGAGAGCGGGTTGGACCATTTGAAGTCGAATCAAAACTCATTGAACATCCTGCCGTCGCGGAAGCTGGAGTTATTGGGAAACCTGACCCAGAACGTGGAGAAATTATTAAAGCATTTATTACACTAAATGACGGGTATGAGGAATCAGAGGATTTACTTCAAGATATCCGCAAATTTGTTAAAACTGGTTTGAGTGCGCATGCTGAACCAAGGGAAATTGAAATCAAAGATACGATTCCAAAAACAAGAAGCGGAAAAATTATGCGCCGTCTCTTGAAATCATGGGAACTTGGACTGCCGACTGGAGATACATCTACATTAGAAAGCTGAATAAAGTTAAAAAATCCTGCATAAATAAAGATGCAGGGTTTTTTATTAACTCAACTTTCGTACCTAAAAACATCTGATTCGTTCAGATCTGTGAAGCGCTCGTAGCGGATGAAATATATACCTTGACAAGGTCGTTCAAACAAGAAAAAACACCTCAACTTTTGGTATAGTTGATTTGGTTAGTATTACTACCAAAATAGAAGAAAACTCCTACTATGATAACGAATAACAATCAAAATAAGCAACTGCCAAATGAAGTAAAATCGACATTTAAAGAATGGAAGGTTTTAAATTCTTATGTGATCCCGGTTTATGGTGTATTTCCTGATTTCTCCTTTTGTTTTAATCGTGCTGGCATTTTTGCGAAGGAGAAGAAAACAAGAAACAGCGACAGAAGAGTTATTTAAAAAAGTTTATAACAACGAATCTAAGCTTACCCTTCCCTGTTATGATATATCAGTCGACCAACACAAAAGAAATACAATATCTATCTCAGAAGACTCAATCATCCTGATAGAAGGTATTTTTCTTCAAAGGAAAGAATGGAAAACTTATTTTGACTTCATTGTTTTTGTAAATTGTTCAAAGGAAAAAAGATTTGCTAGAATTGTAAAAAGGGATACATATCTGGGCGATAACCAAATAATATTGGAAAAATATAAAAAACGCTATTGGTTAGCGGAAGACTATTATCTGGAAACGGAAAATCCGGTGAAATCGGCGGATATCGTATACAATGGTCTATAACAGTTTCCAAAATATTAAACGGTTGATGAAAAAAAGGAAGATACACATGAATCGTAAAACTAATGATGAAGAAGCTGCAATCACCCATTACTATCCAGGGACAAATATTAAAATGCGGCCTGGTGACGTGCTCTATTCCCATAAGTATGCCCTTTCCTCATTTTTAGTCGGGCATACCGGAATTGTCGGTACGAATTACCGTATTTATCATGTGAATCGCTGGAAGGGATTTGGACACGCTGACAGTATGCCCATCTATCTTTCCCGTCACCGGAAGGGCGAATTAATCACCATTCTCCGCCACTCTAATGAACAGGAAGCGATTCACTCGGCAAAATGGGCTATGCAGCATTATGACAAGGTGCAACGCTATACGTATGTGCGTGATTTAACCCGGTTGGAAGCTAATTATTGCTCCAAATTCATCTGGCAAGCCTTTTACTTCGGCACGGAAGGACAAGTGGATTTACTGCAGAAAAGAAAAAGAAAGTCTTATAAAAAATTCGTGATGCCTGGTGCAATTTATCGCCGTCTCAAAAAAATTGCAAGCTTTGAAAATACACTGTACCAGTAATATGGGAATGTTTTAGAAATCATGAAATGGGAAAACCTTATTATGTACAATCATAATAAAGGAGTTGCTAATGATGGGTAAAAAAATTGCTACAGTCATTACAGACCTATTTGAGGACTCGGAATATACAGAGCCGGCAAAGGAATTTGAAGATGCCGGACATGAAGTAGTTACAATCGGTGCAAAGAAAGGTGATACGGTCATTGGTAAGCAGAAGAACGCCAAGGTTGCGATTGAATATGGAATTGATGACGAGGATCCGAATGATTTTGATGCCCTCTTTATTCCCGGTGGTTTCTCACCAGACCAATTACGGGCGGATGATCGATTTGTTAAGTTCGCCAAGCATTTCATGGATGAGAAAAAACCGGTCTTTGCGATCTGCCATGGACCACAGTTACTAATTACGGCAAAAACGCTTGAAGGTCGTGATGCAACAGGCTATAAATCAATTCAAGTCGACATGGAATATGCAGGTGCAAAAGTAAGAGATGAGGAAGTTGTCGTTTGCCAGAACCAGCTCGTAACAAGCCGCCAGCCGGATGATATTCCAGCATTTACTCGAGAATCATTGAATGTATTGAAATAAGTGAAACACTCTCTCAAGTCTTTTTCTTGAGAGAGTGTTTTTCAAATCTTATATCGGTTCAATATTTGCCTTCATGACGGAACGCATTAAATAGAGTGCATAATCATTTGTATCATTCTCCTCAGACGCCATACAGTTCTTTGGAATATGCAAGTTCATTTTGTACATATAAGCATCCTTTGCCGTGAATAAAATACAAATATCCCCTGCTATTCCCGCAAGAATGAGCGAATATCGATTTAGATCAGTTAGCAGCGAATGGAGCGGTGTCTGGAAAAAAGCGGAATGCTGTGGTTTAATCAAGAAATAATCGTCATTATCCGGTTTTAGCGCTTCAATTATTTCTTTACTATTATGATTCGTACACTGTCTAATAATTTTATTAAAATCTGCTTGCCATAATCCATAATGGTCATTAACATAGATGACAGGCAGATCGTTTTCCTTTGCAAATGTCTTTAGCTTGATTAGGTTTGGTAAAATCATCTTTGTATTCCTTAATAATTTATCTCCACCGGAAAAATTAAAATCATTAATAATATCAACGAAAACAACCGCCGTATCTTCCAAAGTTTGCATCATCTTTGCCCCTTTGTGAAATAATGTTTATCACGTATTAATGAGTTTCACTTTATTAGTCCATCTAAAATGAATGTTTAATTAATTATTTCCTTATCTGATAAATTCAAACTTATAAAGAAATGTTGGGTTAATTTATGTCTGATGAAAATTTTATGCAAGCAGCGATAAATGAAGCATTAAAAGCGAGAGAAGTGGATGAGGTGCCAATTGGTGCAGTAATCGTCCTGAAGGGGGAAATTATTGCAAGCGGATATAACCTCCGGGAAACATCACAGCAGACTCTTTCTCATGCTGAGCTTACTGCAATTGAAGCAGCAAATGAAAAAATAGGCAGCTGGCGTCTGGAAGATTGTACACTATACGTCACTTTGGAACCGTGTCCCATGTGTGCAGGGGCCATCGTGCAGTCAAGGATGAAACGTGTTGTATATGGTGCTCCAGATCCGAAAGCAGGTTGTGCGGGAACATTATTCAATCTACTGGACGAACCACGTTTCAATCATCAAGTTGAAGTAACGAGCGGTGTCCTGCAGGAAGAATGTGCGAGCTTGCTTACTGACTTTTTCAAAGCACTTCGGAAGAGGAAAAGTAAGTGATCCTAGCTTTGTTGTTTCATGAAATGTTTTCCATTGCAAATTGAATAGGATAACGTTATAATGGGACTTACCGTGCTAAGCGGGGAGGTAGCGGTGCCCTGTACTCGCAATCCGCTATAGCGAGGCTGAATCCCTTGCCGAGGTATGGCGACTGTATGGTCTGCCTTAGTGAATTGGTGTTGACGTTCAGGTCCTGCGCAACAGGAACCCACGAACCCTGTCAGGTCCGGAAGGAAGCAGCAGTAAGTGGTCATTCGTGTGTGCCGCGGGGAAGCCTAAGCCGAGCCATGAAGCTAAGAAGCGCATATGGACGTCGTATCGACGTGAGGTGCACGGTATACATATTTCGTGAGCAACGACTTTAGACATCACAAAACGGTGTTGTCTAGAGTCGTTTTTTATTTATCAATCGCATCATGATAAACTAACGGTAGAGCTAATACTCCTCCTTGTTGTAGAAACAAGTTGTCTGAACAACAAGACGAATAATGCAATAGAATACACGAAAACTTTATATCGCAGTGATAAATTTACTTATGACACTACTGCAGGTTAACATACGGAATATGTCACTTTTTCCTTCAAGTTAAATCCGAGCAACCGTTATTAAAATGGTTTCATTATGTATCGTTTAAAATTTAAGGAGGTACTGAAATGGGTAAAATCATTGAATTAAATCAAAGTCACTATGACGAGGTATTTTCATTATCCCAATTTGCATTCCAATATGAATTAACAGAAGAGGAATTACATCGAAAAAAGGAAGAAGCGGAAGGATATACTATATGGGGAATGATGGATGAGGAAAAGCTCGCTGCTAAGCTGCATTTGATTCCATTATCTGTATCTATTAATAACAGTCCCTTTCAGATGGGAGGGATAGCTTCAGTCGCAACATGGCCGGAATATCGCAGGAAGGGAATGGTAAAGGAACTTCTGCTTCATGCATTGCAGACAATGAAAGCACAAGGACAGACCATTTCTTTCCTCCATCCTTTCTCTGCTCCATTCTACCGTCAATATGGCTGGGAGATGGCTTTTGCAGAAAAGTATTACGAAATACCAATGAAAAATTTAAAACAGAATTGGGATGGGAAAGGCTATGTCAGAAGAACGAATAGCGACACACCTTTACTGGACTCCATTTACCGCAAGTATATAAAGAATTATAATGGCGCCATCCTGCGAGATGAAAAATGGTGGAAACAACGAGTACTAAAAGATCAGCGTATGATTGCAGTCTCCTATAATGAAGAGAACCAAGCAGAAGGATATATTATTTATCAGCTAAAAGATCGGGTGTTCAAGGTCGATGAGGTTGTCTACTGTACAACGAATGCACTTAAGGTTTTATTGCAATTTATCGCAAATCATGACTCCATGGCTGAAAAGGTAGAAATGGTTGTTCCAGAAAATGATTTATTGCCGTTACTCGTGAATGAACCGCGCTTCCAGCAAAACATTATACCGTACTTCATGGCAAGAATTGTTGATGTGGAAGCTTTTTTAAAACAATACATGCGTAGTAACCCTACAGATTTCGGTTCATTATCGATTAGGGTTGAAGATTCTTTTATAGAAGAGAATACGGGAATATACATTCTTCAGGGAACCGATGGCAAGGTTGATATTAGCTACAAGCCAATCATGAATAATATAAAAGCCCCGATGATAAGCTGCACAGTGCAACAACTTACTTCGATGCTGCTTGGCTACCAACGACCAGAAGATTTATATCATTTGGGACTGATTGATGGAACCACGCAAGCAATTGAAATATTAGAACATCTTATTCCAAGAAAACAGACGTATTTTCCAGACTTTTTCTAACTGAATGATTGGTGGGCTATTTTACGAACAATAGAATAAGTAGTTGGGTTGTAGAAAACCGAGTCCATAAGTTTAGTAGCAAGGGAAATCGCATACTGGTAGATGATAAACATCGTAGAGGGATGCTATATCCTCTACGGTGTTTATCATCTAATGAGTCATTCAATATGCCACTACATTTGTACCTGCTAATTGAAGGCTTAATTACTCTCCTAAATTACAGACGTCATGAGAGTAAAAAATCCCATTTAATGAAACAAAAAATAGATATACCAGTAAACTTTTTTCATGAATTCCTTCAATTGTTCCACATGGGACAATTTTGTCTGTACTGTCTACTCCACTATGTATATTCAACAAAGGGATATTTCTCCTTTATTAGAAACATCCTTTTTCGTTCCTTTAACTTTCTTCGCGAATAAATACAGAAAGTACCGTACCAAGGATAGCAATCCCAGCCATCACAAGAAGCGCAAATGTCGTTCCCCAGTATGTTCCGACTTTGAATGGTGCGTCCATCACAGAGGTCGTGATACTGATGATGGTAGAAAGTGAGATAATCCCAAACACCATGCCGAATTGCCGTACTGTGTTCACGATGGCAGAGCCGTGAGCCATATCTTGATTATCAAGCACGTTCATGCTCAATGTTACGAGTGGCATAAGGTTTAAACCGAAACCAGCCATGAATAAACAGAAGTACAGCATAATCCAATAGGGCGAGCTTTCCATTGTTACCGTACTCAGTAATAAAAGCGATACAGAAATGAAAGCAAAGCCAATGACTGCAATACGTTTTGTGCCGTACCGATCAAATAGATTCCCTGAAACGATGTTAATAATTGATAATAAAATGGTTCCCGGCACAAGGATAAAGCCGGATAAAAATGCATTTGTCTCGAGCACATCCTGCGCAAACATCGGCAGGATTGTCTCTGCAGATAATAATAACATCAGGTTGATGAAGACAAGAATCATAATGAGGCGGAATGTGGAATGATTGAACAATCTCAAGTCAAGTATCGGTAAAGGTAATCGATATTGCCGTGCGACAAAGAAAATAAGCGCAACTAATCCAATTCCTAGCGGTACAAGCACTAACACATCCCAAAATCCGAGTACACTAATATTACTTAAACCATAAATGAAAAAGGAAAACCCGATAGCGGATAGAATGATGGACGGAAAGTCCAGCTTTGATTGTTGTTTTTCGAGTACGTCCTCCATTAGAAATATCGCTAGGATTAACGTGACAAGTACAATCGGAAGCAGCATCCAGTGCAACGAACGCCAGCTAAAGAAATCAATAATAATTCCTGAAATGGATGGTGCACTTGCGGGGGCTACGTTAACGACTGCACCGAGGAGACCCATGGCGAATCCCCTTCTCTCATAGGGAAATACGGTTAGTAAAATTGTTTGGATGAGCGGCAGAATAATTCCTGCTCCAATTGCTTGGACAACCCGGGCAAATGTTAATGTATAAAAGTCTGGAGCGAATCCACCAATGATTGTTCCAATGAGGAGACAGGAAAGAGAAAAGACAACAAGCGACTTTGACGTAAATCGATTGGATAAGTACCCTGTCATCGGAATAAAAATAATAGTCGTAAGCAAAAATGCCGTTGTCAGCAATTGGACTTGGGTTGCATTCAAATCGAATTCCCGCATGATGGTCGGATAAGCGGTAATCAGCAAGAATTGACTGAATGTAAATAAAAAGGCTGCTGTTATAATGACAACAACAACACCCTTTGATTCGATTCTTTCTTTATTGCTCAAAAGACATCCTCCTCTATCAGTATATTCAAGCTCCCAAATCACCGATATAGAAGCATGTACTTTCAATTTTGAAAAAGCTTTGTAGATGAAGTATAAGCTTTCTGATTGCGAAGGGCGAATTCAAATATTTCAATTCATTTTTTGCTGACAATGAATGCCCCAATTCCGCTCGATAGCATATAAATAAAGATTAAAATCCATAAATAGGAGATGTTCACGTTTTCTAGCCCACTTGCAGTGACAGCAGCTAACAAAAGAAAAGCTACAGCAATAAAGCCAGTGGAAAAATAGGCATAATACTTTACCACATTATGAGTTGTCCGCTCATCAAAATCAGGCGTGTCATCTTTTTTCATTCTATTTTTCACTAAATCAATGATAAAAAATAGAATAACAGCTGATAGAGAACCTAAAATTCCTGAAAAGTCTAGCTTGCCAAAAATGAACTGCCCAAACGTCATACCGATCAAACCACCAATACCCGCTAACGTAAATACCCACTTATGAAGCTTTTTCTTTTTCATAATTTCTCCTCCTCTTCTAATATAAATATTTCTTCGATCGGGAGTTCAAAGTACTTTACTATTTTCAAAGCGAGTTCCAGGCTGGGATTATACTTATTGTTTTCAATTGCTGTCATTGTTTGCCGTGTTACTTGTAAATCCTCGGCCATCTTTAATTGTTTAATCCCCCTCTCTCGCCTTATTTTTCGTATATTGTTTCTCACAGGCATTTTTTCACCGCCTAAATGTAAAGAGGTCTTTACTTATTTTATAACATAGGTTATGAAAAATGTAAATAGAACTTTACATTTTGTCATTAAAAAACATCTGTTTCCCCACGTGGAAACAGATGTTGAAATATATTATAGGATAGATTCATCTTTATAAAAACCAGAAGAATTTCTCTAAATTATAAATAAAAACTACGGCGAAAACGAGAATGACGAGCGTTGTGATATACTGCTTGGAGTTCTTCAAATACTTCCACTCCAAAAAGGCTTGAAAACCGATAAGTATAATCATATACAGAATCCAAAATCCTTTCATCGCCGCCGAACTTTCTGATAAAACAACAAATGGAATCGCAACGAGGAAAGGAATAACAATAATTGTTTTTCCCCATCGATCGACGTTTTTACCAGGTGTTCGAGAAATTTTCTGCTTCTTTACCCCTAATAATTTGTTTAGTCCTTTTTCAACTAGGAAGATGACAAGAAAAAGGATGATGAGGACGAGTAGAGCATGATAAAAAAGTATGAAAATGATGGTCACTTCCTCTCTATTCATCCTACAATATCATAAAATACCTATTATCTGTGTTCATTGCATCGAAATATTAAAGTATTTTCGTCATAATATAATCTACTTGCTCATCATCTCCCATATAAAAGGAATGAGCACCGGTTTTAATGAAGCCTAAGCGTTTATAAAAAGCAATCGCGTTTTCATTCTTTTCCCATACCCCCAACCAGATTTTCTTTTTATGGAGGGATTCTGCAATTGCTAAAGCTTTATTGAATAAGTATTTTCCTAGGCCATTTTTGTGGAAAGCCTTTTGTATATAAATCCGCTCAATTTCAAGAGAATCTTCACCCATTTCCTCTGTCTGGGCATCACCGACATTCACCTTTAAATATCCGGCAAGCTCCCCATGAAAGTAAAGGAAAAAGAATTGGGAAGATGGATTCGATAATTCCTTTTTCAATTGTGCTGGGTGATAAGCTTTATCCATATAAGCTTTCATATTTTCTGACGTATTGTACTCTTTAAATGTTTCATTGAAAGTTTCATAACTAATTTCTTGAAGCTCGTGCAGATTTTCTATGCTGCATGGTTGTAAGTGTATTGTCATTATAAAATACTACTCCTATCTTCTTTTATCGTGATTCTTCCTCGAATCATTTGAAAACTAATCATCGCAATCCAAATCGTAAATAACAACCCGATCGCTTCATTAAAATTGTGCATATTTTGTTTTGCTTGCATGAGGAAGAACCAAGCGACGAGATAACCGAATAACTGGGTGGCTCCAACGATACATCCAAATATACCAATCTTTTTCAAGGAATCGAATGTATAGAAGCCGATCGAATGAATCATAACCCAGCAGCTTAAACAAAGGTTGGCTAGAATATACAAACTAACCGAAAGCCCGCCTTCAAGCATGGCCCACTCATATAACAGAACAGCAAAAGAATGGGTCACCGCATCTTCCGCTGTGCGGTACAAGTTAAACGCATATTCGACGGTCACTGCTTGGAGCATCAGGGATACTCCATACAAAATAAATCCGGAACAGCCCGCAACTAATGCGATAGTATTTTTTAATCGAAACTCTTTCAATTCTTTAAAATGGACGTACAGACCAATCGGTAAAAGGACGGATAGCAACATGACTAAGGCTTTACTTCCGTGGTCAAAACCTAAAAGACCTGGAAAACGACTGTAATATGTGATGCCTGTCTGTGCCATTGTGGCTTTATCAGTGATGGCCACAGGATTTAACTGATTAAATATAAGATGAATGACCATCCAAATTATTAGAATGGAAACGTGTATGAAACCAGCCCAACCAATTGCCTTCCTCCCCCTATGTCGCTTGTCTATCGCGAGTTATATTTATTGAATACTCAACTTTCGCAGTCTAAAACAGTAAGCTATCCCTGGTATAATTAGTACAACCAGTAATTCATTGTAGCTTTGGTCACGATTCCAAGACCTTACTCAAGGGAGTAGAAACGTTTTAACTTTTAATTGCCCATTTGAACAAGTTCTGAATTCATTCGTGCAATAAGAGCTGCTCTAATCCCCCGAATGAGCAAGATTAGAATTTATTCGTGTAATAAGAGCTGCTCTAATCCCCCGAATGAGCAAGATTAGAATTTATTCGTGCAATAAGAGCTGCTCTAATCCCCCGAATGAGCAAGATTAGAATTTATTCGTGCAATAAGAGCTGCTCTAATCCTCCGAATGAGCAAAATTAAGATTTCATTCATGCAATAAGAGGTGCTGAATATGAAGCTTTTTTCTGGAGGTATGAAAAAAATATAATTCGTGTCTCGGTTTTTCTTTTTGTAGTTTTGCATGCCTCTGGAGAGCTTCCATCGAATTGTCAAAGTAGTCAATTACAGCTATATCATCAATCTTCCGGTAGTTATTGTCTGAATGAGCCTTAATCGCTTCAAAAACAACCCATTTATTTGGATAAGTTAACCGAACCTCTTCCCATAGCATGCTTTAACCTCCTTAAACAATTAATCCCTAATCATAATATGTAATAGAAAAAAATTTAAGATGAATTAATAGTTTATCAAATAATATATTTTAACTTTTGAATTCTTTTGAATTAGCATGCAGTATCTTCTTTAAAGTCGAATGGATATTTTGCAAGGTTAATAAAATAAACCCGAGCATAACAAATGTGACGATTTCTCCCGTAACTATCGATAGTCCCGCTAATAGCACAGCATATATAACGTAAAACCAGTTATTCATGTGTAATCACCTCCCTAATACTTTAATTATCTACAAAATGCTCTTGTTTTATTAGAATTACTCAAACATCCTATTTTGAATGATTAGATGAACACAGTGTTTACTCAGTATCGGAATATTAGCTACTAGTGGTCGTATCGCTAAATATAAGGCTTTCCACAGCTTCTTTCGCCCTCGTACCTAAGTTCCATAGCATTTTTATTTTATAGTTTCCTGCTATAAAAAAAGTCTTAAACTAATTTATACATAAGAATATCATCTACATATTCCGTTTCATTTAATTTAATCTCCTTAATTTTCCTCCCCTCTTCGACAAATCCCATACTTTTATATAAAGAAATCGCCCGTATGTTTGTTGAAAATACCCCAAGACTTACCTTTTCAATCAAGGGATTCCTTTCCGCCCACCGCAATAGCTCGTTAATGAGCGCCTTACCAATGCCCAGTCCCCGGTAATCTTTCTGGATCATCATTCCGAATGATCCGGTATGAAGCAATCGTTTCCGTTTTGGTGATTGAATGACTAACCAGCCAATAATTTTCCCTTCTATTTCAGCAACTAAAATTGTTTCCCTCTCATTTTCTAAAATTCTCTTCATCCACTGTATTTGATCTTTTAAAGTATTTCCGAATTCCTTCGATACCGTGATCAAATATTCATTTTCTGCAACCACTTCTTTTTGGATATTTAATAAAGCTTGTGCATCTTCTAATTTTCCTGTTCTGACCCAGGCCTTAATATTGTCTCCCGTTACAGCCATAGACTATTCCCCTTTTATCCATGTCATCTTAATCTACAAGACTAGCTATTAATTCCGTATAAGGTGCTGCCCATTCGGAAAAGGATATAGAATCATCCCAAGTAGCTGTTTTCGTTGCCTTTCCATTACCCCAATCCAAAACTCTCTGGTGTAGCATATGTACCTTTAAGCGACTCTTTATGAAATTCCTACCACTCCATCCTTCAAAATATTTATTTAGCATATGCTTTGCAATCCCTGTTTCATTATGATTGAGGTAATAGGTCACCATTTTAATTAAATCTGAAACCGGATCTCCAAAATAAGAATTTGTAAAATCAAATACACCACTAATGCGCCATCCGCTTTCCCCTGAATTTACAAGGAAGTTACCAGGCTTGAAATCTCCCATTATAAAGGTTGGTGAGTCCAGGCTATGAAAGGCTTCCTTAGCCTCTGCTAGTAGTGACCGAGACCACTCTATATCTTCATCGGTGATTGTTGAATATTTTTTCGCGTCTTCCAGCCAGAACATTATCCGCTGGAAAATCCAGTCGGTATAGGTAGGCTTAAGAGGAGTAATCTTCATTGTTTCTATATGAAGCTCACCAAAGTCAGCTACTTTCCATTTATGGAAGATAGTTAATGTGCTAGCGATTGATTCAGCTATTTGTAATTTGTTTTCTTTCGTGAGTGTATTTTTCAACTGTGCAGAATCGATATGCTCCCCCGGTAAGTGTGGCATAAGGGCGTAACTCCAACCGAAAATATCAGAAGACTTATCAATGAGATAAGGAATTGGAACCGGCGTATCTGTTCTTTTCTCGATATTTTCAATAAAAAACTTTTCTTCTTCCAATTGTCCGTGATAAAGCGGATTTCCTTTTAAAATAAAATCCCCTTTTGTAGAGGAAACGAACATCGTTTGCCCCATTGCACCTAGCTCTGTTTTTCTGGATGAAATGAGAGTGCCTAGATTAAATCGATCAAGCATTGCTTGAAGCTGGTTATGATGTATGGTACCAAGCTTTTTGGATGCAAAAATTATTTTAGACGTCATGTTAATTCACCTATTATTTATTTTGTTTAAATTCCCTAGAATAGAGGGTATTTCCCGCAAATCATCGATAATAAAGTCTGCTTGCGGATGATTCCATTGTTCTTGTAAAAATTGGCTTCCCTGTTGGTACATATGAATTTAGTGTGTTCTCGGCTCGCCTTTATTAAAATAGTGTCGCTCCGGTAAAATATTCGTTCCCTTATAGGAATAACCTAATTCTTTTAATGGTGAAACACACAACTCTCCATCCGAAAAGCTTCTAAGTTCGATACCAATATCTATAATCGGTTTGGCAGATAAATGCTTTACTGCTGTACTCCCGATATGGTGAATGCCAACAATATACTTACCAATTTGAGTTTCTATTCTTTCTTTTTCCAATTCAAATTCTCGCTCCCACTTTTCCGACCACGGAATTAAATAGACTGCTCCTTTTGGTAGTCCGAGCATAGGCTCCCTCCTTACTTGGATTCGACTGTATACTCTATTTCTTCTTCAAATAACTCACCAGTCACTGTTTCCCATGCTACTGTAATTGTTATATTGCTAATCTCATCACGCAATTTGTCAACATCAAAATCAGGCAGATCGATAATTAATGGAAAAGAAGTGAAGGACCCATCTAAATCCCTGTGTTCACCGGATGCTCCAATACGAAATGATTTAGGATAATTTATTTCATATGAAAAGTTCCGTAGTTGATCGCTGCCTAGATATTCCAACGTCCCATTTCCAATCTTTTCATGTTCACCTAGTTCATAATTTATTGTAGATTCCCATGTATTACTACTTCCTTCAGCCTTTGTAATTTGTTGTCCAGAACAACCAGTGAGCAACATTATAGTGATAAACAGTATTAAATTGAATCTGCTTTTTACCATTTCTTCCCCTTTCTTTTCCGGTCAAAAAATCTTTGCTGATTTAAGCGTATCTGTTCATGCCCTCAAACAGATGATTATATTCATAGGCATCATATATGACAGCGGGATATTGGTTAGTATTGTAATTGATCTTCTCGGCATAATGAGAATAACTGTATTACTTGTTTCCTTATCCTGGCATCAAGGCTCCCCCGGAAATCATTTTTGCTTTTTCTCTAAATCTTGCACCCTATTTTCCAATTCCATTATCTTTTCCCTTAATTCATCCGTCGGTTTTTTCATTCGTTGAGTCAATCCTCCAATTATGCCAAGTACAGCTATAATCACGATGATTAACCCTATTACAAACATGAGGATGATCTCCATTTTATTAACTCCTTTCTGGTTGAACATAATCATTTCATGTATTCGGTAATTTCAGTCTACATGAAATGATAGTTTAAAGAAATAGTTTCTAAATGAAAAGAAAATAGAAAATGAAACCCCTCCTCTAAGTTTTTCAGGATGTTACCCTTCATCAGTTCACATTCACCCCCTAAATCGGGTATAATTAGAAGTAGAATGTAGAGGAGAGTCTGTATCATGAGCTATCAAGCTTTATATCGCGTTTGGCGGCCTCAAGTCTTCGAGGACGTTGTTGGACAAACACATATTACACGTACCCTGAAGAATGCTATCCGTGAGCAGAAGTTTTCGCATGCTTATTTATTCACCGGACCTCGTGGAACAGGAAAAACGAGTGCAGCGAAGATTTTTGCGAAAACGATTAACTGTGAACAAAATCCAGATGGAGAGCCGTGCAATGAATGTAATGCATGTCGCGGGATTCAGGATGGGTCGATTTCCGATATTATTGAGATTGACGCTGCGTCGAACACGAGTGTCGATGATATTCGAGAAATCCGTGATAAAGTAAAATATGCACCGAGTGCCGTTTCCTATAAGGTTTATATTATTGATGAGGTTCATATGATCTCTGTGAACGCATTTAATGCGCTCTTAAAAACTTTGGAGGAGCCACCACAGCATGTCGTGTTTATTTTGGCGACGACCGAACCACATAAAATTCCACTGACAATCATTTCCCGCTGTCAACGTTTTGATTTTAAACCAATATCCAATGAAGCAATTGTCGGCCGGATGAAAACAATCGTTCAAACAGATGAACAGAACGTGACTGACGAAGCACTGGATGCGATTGCCCGGACGGCAGAAGGTGGGATGCGTGATGCGCTAAGTATTCTAGACCAGGCGATTTCCTATAGTAGTGAAGAGGTTACGTTAGAGGATGTGCTCGCTGTAACAGGCGGGGTTTCTCAAGGAATTTTAACGGAAATTATAAAAGCAATGGTAGAAAAGGATGTACAGCATGCAATCAAGCTGCTCGATACGATCATCCAGGAAGGGAAAGACCCTGGACGTTTCGTGTACGATCTCATCTACTTCATGCGTGATCTGCTGCTCTATAAGAGTAATCCGGACTTGGAAGGAATGCTTGAGCGCGCCCGGGTCGATGAAGCTTTCCGTGAATTGGCAGAGCTAACACCGGTTGACTGGATTCAAGAGGCGATCACCCGTCTGAACACATGCCAGCAGGAAATCAAGTGGAGCAACAGTCCGAAAGTATATATTGAAATAGCGATTTTAACGATTACGAATGGGTCTGATGCTGCAGGGAATCAAGCTGGAGTGGCAAGTGATGAGGTACTTCGTTTAACCGAGAAGCTTGCACAGGTTGAGAAGCAACTTGCCCGCATGAAGGAACAGCCGCCGGCCGCTGCAAGTGAGCCGGTACCACAGCGCGAGCAAAGACGTGCTCCGTCCCGTGGATCAAAGAGCAGCTTTAAAGTTCCAACTGAACAGATCTATGCTGTTTTAAGGGAAGCGGAGAAGCAGGAGTTACGCCAAGTACAAGGAAACTGGGCGAACTTTTTAGAAAGGCTTAAAGGCACGAATGCCCCGGCCCATGCAACGATTCAGGACAGTAAACCGGTTGCAGCTTCACCGGACGCGCTCGTTGTTGCATTTAAATATGAGATTCACTGTAATCTTTTCCTCGATAATCGGGAATTGGTTGAATCTGTTCTCGCAAGTGTCGTAGGAAAACAGCTGCAAATTATTCCAATCCCTGAGGCAAATTGGCTGGAGGTCAGGCAAGCATTCCTCGATTCTCATGAAAAGGATAAGCCTGAGGAAAATGAAGCGGAACAAAGTGACCCGCTCGTTGAAGAAGCAAGGAAACTTGTCGGTGATGATTTATTAGAAATAGAAGAGTAAGACTCTTTTTTAAAAAAAGAAATGATAATGAGGAGGTATTTCCATGAGAGGAAATATGAATAATATGATGAAACAAATGCAGAAAATGCAAAAGAAAATGATGAAGGCGCAAGAAGAACTACATGAAATGACGTTTGAGGCTTCTGCCGGCGGTGGTATGGTAACTGTAACGGCGAATGGCAAAAAAGAAGTCACAGATGTAGAAATTAAAGAAGAAGTAGTCGATCCAGATGATGTTGAAATGCTGCAAGATTTAATCATCGCCGCAACGAATGATGTGTTGAAGCAAATCGATGATAAAACAGAAGCAACGATGGGACAGTTTACAAAAGGCTTAAATATGCCTGGAATGTTTTAATAAACGCGTTTCGACGGGTAACCTCACTCGTATGAATCGCTTTCGGCTTGAAGTACCTGTTTTTACACGTCCGGCCAAGCACCCAGCAGCTAGTAAACTTCAAACTCGTTGCTAAACGGGTGCTTGCGTCTTTGTATTAAGCAGGTGCTTTTTGCCCTTATCGTTTAGGAGGCATAATGAATGTATTACCCAGAACCGATATCAAAGCTGATGGATAGCTTTATGAAATTGCCAGGAATTGGCCCGAAAACTGCTGTTCGTCTGGCTTTTTATGTTTTGAATATGAAGGACGATGATGTCTTGGACTTCGCGAATGCATTAGTGAATGCGAAGCGCGAACTGACCCACTGCTCGATTTGTGGTCATATTACAGATAAGGAAATCTGTGCAGTCTGCTCGGATTCAAGTCGGGATGGGTCGATTATTTGTGTGGTGGAAGATCCGAAAGACGTCATCGCAATGGAGAAGATGAAGGAATACAATGGTAAATATCATGTTCTTCACGGTGCAATTTCGCCGATGGACGGAATTGGACCAGAAGATATCAATGTCCCTGATCTAATAAATCGCTTGAAAGATGAAGAGGTTGAAGAGCTGATTCTGGCGACCAATGCCAATATAGAAGGGGAAGCAACTGCAATGTATATTTCCCGATTAGTGAAGCCATCTGGCATTCGTACGACAAGAATCGCCCACGGACTTCCAGTAGGCGGAGACTTGGAATATGCGGATGAAGTGACACTATCAAGGGCATTAGAAGGAAGAAGAGATTTATAAGATTGGGTGAAGAACATGGCAAGAAAGCTGAAAAAGAAACATATAGATACGGAGTTACTTGATAGTATTTTTGCTTTAGAAAGGGAATGGAAGCAAATTCGCGAGCTGGGGATGAGAAGCATCGATCGGACCTTGGAAAGTATAGCCGCAGAACAAGTCGCACAGGCAAAATACTTATACTTGCTCCGCGAAGCAAGACGCCGCAATGTAAATGCATTATATGTACAAGATAAGAAATGAACAGACGCCTGGACGTCTGTTTTTTGTTCAAAGATAAGAAACTATAAAATAAAGATGCTGTGATAACCTCACAGGTGCAGCCAGATATCTTTTCATTTGGCGTCTTGGCTGCAGAAGCATACACGCAGTGGCCCCATGTCAAGTTTTTCGGAACTTATACCGAGGGTATGTGTAGGTACTTTAATCGTTAAGCACACGCCACGAAGGCAAAAATACTCTACGACGGTGAGCATCCTAATATCCGTGGGTTTTCATACTAAAGTTAATCGAACGCGAGTTTTTTACAGATGTTCCGTGGACTAACATTAAAACAAACAACAGCGAGATATTTGCTGTTGTTTGTTAACTTTTGTATTTAATCAAAAAACAAATTTTTAGTTTCGATTTTAAAGTTTTCAAATAGTCTAGAAGTCGCTATCTCGTTCTCGTTGACTAAATCAAATTGCACCTCTGCATTTTCATCAAGTGTATAAATCATTATGCGTTTTTCCATTGGATCAACAATCCAATATTCCTTAACTCCATGTTCCATATAAAGATTTAGCTTTCTTACTAAGTCGTGAGATTTATTTGATGGACTTAATATTTCAATGATAAATTCTGGTGCTCCTACATATTCATTTTCAGTGAAGTTTTCAGGATTACATGTCACAAATAAGTCAGGAACAACTCTTTTATTTTTATTTTTATTATTCTCGTTTTGTTCAAACATTACATCCGTTGGTGCAGAAAACACTTCACAACCGCTATTTTTTAATGAATTATGAAGTTCTCCGTGAAGAAAAGACGATATCCTTTGATGTTTTATACTTGGAGATGGAGACATGTAAATAATTCCATCAATATATTCCAATATTTTATCCGTTTGTTGTTGTTTCTCTTCGAATTCTTCATAGGTGTTGAAATTTTTGTCTGTTAAACTCAAATCAATCACCATCCTTATTTAAATTATAGCCGAATTCTTATTATAAATAAATTATATACACCTATTAATTTTGCCATCCAAAACAGGAATTTACAATGTGTTTTTAATCAAACTTTATTTCAAAGCTACAGGTGATTGGGGATGTTAAGTTATCTCAACAAGAAATCTTTGATGAATTGTTAAAAAACTTAAATACATGGAAAGAAATATATGATGTTAAGCGAATTGGTTTGTTTCGGTTCCTACAGCCACAAGGAGCAAAAAGATTCCAGCGACATTGATGTGATAGTATCAATGTCTCTTCGATTCCATTGCACCCTTCGCCTTGGATGGTAATAGTAATATTTATCACTCTGGTCAATGTATTTGCACATGATTTTCTTAAATATTTTTCACCGGTGATTCTAAAGGGTATCTTTGCTGAGAAGAGTTTAAAAAATCCATGCTTTGACGTAAACTGAAAATATGGTATATGTTATTTAGAAACAATTGAAGGTAGTGATTGTTATGACTCTTTTTCGTACATACCGTCCACATCCCCCCTTGTCGGCTTATATAAATATTTTTTGGCTATATAAAGGCTATCACCCACCTCACAAAATGGAGCGAGTACTTCCGGACGGGTCTATGGAATTGATTATCAATCTTAAAGAAGACTTGATTAATGTATACGATCAAAAGAATCATGAACAGTTCAAAAGTTTACGTGGAAGCTTGATCTCTGGTCCGCATTCAAATTTTGCTGTTATCGACACAGCATGTCAAGCGTCAACCATAGGGGTTCATTTTAAGCCCGGTGGTGCTTTCCCATTTCTTAACCTACCGGCTGATGAATTGCGTAATGAGCATGTGTCGTTTGAGGAGCTTTGGGGAACAAAAGCTACCGAAATGCGTGAACAGCTCCTTAATACCGAAATGCCGCTTGCTAAATTCCAAATTCTCGAGCAATACTTAATGGGGGTGCTGACTCAAGCTTCCCTAAACCATCCAGCTGTTGTTTTCGCACTAAAGAAATTTCAGGGTTTCCCCCATCAATGGAAAATTGCTGATGTGACTGAACAAATCGGTTTGAGTTCACGGCGATTTATTCAGGTATTCAAGGAAGAAGTCGGATTGACACCCAAACAATTTTGTCGTGTCCAACGCTTCCAGAATGTACTTCGTCTTATCGAAGGTGGGGAACCAGTCGATTGGACAGATATTGCTTTAATCTGCGGCTATTATGACCAAGCACATTTCATCCACGACTTTCGGTCTTTTTCTGGCTTTAGCCCAACAACCTATCACTTGCATCAAGGTAAACATAAAAATCATGTTTCGCTTGGCAGGTAGGGTCATTTTTTTACAATACAACTCGTTCCAATGTGATTTAGAATAAATTTGATGCGATTGTTCCCTGTAGTTGACCTAATTTGGGGATAAATGCATTCACATTTTAATCAATGGGAGGAATGTTTTATGACACCTAAAACAAAAGCCATACCGGAGGGGCATCACGCTGTGACACCGTACATGATTATTAAGGATGCAATCGATGCCATAATGTTTTACAAAAAGGCGTTTGGAGCAACTGAATTGATGCGTGTAACAGACAAGAGTGGAAAGGTTCGGCATGCGGAGATTAAGATTGGAGATTCACGAATTATGATTGTGGACGAGTTTCCGAGACACTCAATTATGAAGAGCCCTGAGTCTCTTGGAGGAACTACAATACATCTTTTTCTTTATGTCGAGAACGTAGATGCTCTTTTTGCACAAGCTATTGATGCAGGTGCAAAGGAACTGATGCCTGTAGAAGATCATCCGGAAGGTGATCGACGTGGGGGTGTAACGGATCCATTTGGGCACATTTGGTGGATCGCAACACATATAAAGGATATACCGCTTGAGGAAATCGAGTAGCACTATGTTGTTGCGTGATCTCTGTTATAGTTTTACATCTTCCACAAAAGAGCGCGATTGTTTAGGAACAACAGTAGAAAATGGTCAAAGTTGGTCCTGCTTCATAACATACTTTTAGATACTCAATATTTCCTAGTTTATTTCCTAATTTACTTAAGGCCACTGGTGTGTTAGGAATCATACCGTAGTATCTAGGCTTTTCTTAGTGATTGCGACAGCGATTTCTTCCTTCGAGACGTCTAAACCAACGCATGTTGCGGTATTCTTCATTGTAATGGCTCCTTTCGTAATGTAGCTCTGATTTGTTTTACTTGCTATTCAGTATGCCAAAATCAACCTACAAAATTACGATCAGGGAGCCATTTTTGTTCATAAATAAGTATCTCATTCTGGTAAAAAGGAAGTTCAATTAAGTTCGCTCACGTATGAGGCAACATCGAACTACCTCCCATCCTGGGAGGCACAGTTTGTACGTTGCTGCGACTACTGGAAGTGCTAGTACAAATGCTCTTCGGTGGGACGAGTAATCGCAGTCCCAAGCGTTCGAAACGAATCGCGTACTTAGCCTGTAAGGGCGCTTGCGCCTTTGATCTGGAAAAGTCCTACCATTGGCAGGACTATTCGTTTGTTTTACCGCGGTATTCTTGATACAGCCAAATAACTAAGATAGAAAGTAGAATTACCGTCGTGAGCGGCACAATCCATAATCTTTCTACCGCTAGATTCCAGCCGATCAGCATAATCGCAATGGAGATGACTGGCGACATGACGTAATAGGCTTTTGACTGATAAAACCAACCATATGGAAAGAAGTGCGCCCCTGTAATAATCGCAAAAATAACAGCAATTTCCGTATTTGTGCCAATCGCCCAAAAAAGGATGGGAAAATAGACAAATTGGGCGACATTTAAAATCAAACCGAGGGTACTTAAAGGATTCCCTTCTAATTTCCAATCTGCTTTCAGAAGGTGATTAAAAGCAATTGAAAGCGGGAACATAACTCCCGTCGCAAATAACATACCAATTGTTTTATAATAAATATCGAGATTTGTTAAAAAGATGACTGTGATGATCATCCAAACAACTAACCCTGCTGCTAGAAAGCCAATTCCATTTTTTCCTCTAATGGATAGCTCATTTCTTATCTCAGCGAAATTCAGAATTTCCACCTCCCTCCATTATCTGACATTCTAAGAATACCACCATAAAAGAGTTATTGGAATACGCTCTATACCTTTCACTTCTATAATTATTTCCAGCGCATATATATAAGATGACCGGGACACGGGGTCAAAGCAACTGTCCCACTGGAGCACTAATTTTAATGTCGAAGGAGTGTAAGAAATGAGTTCAACTTTAATCATTATCATTATGATTTCCGTTATTGTCTTGCTCCTCACCATTGGAGCACCTGTCAAGCCAATGAAAATAATTGGACAAGGGTCTGTGAAACTAGTAATTGGCGTTTTATTATTATTCTTCGTCAACGTATTCGGGGCAAACTTCGGCATCCACGTCCCAATTAACCTATTCACCGCCCTCGTCTCCGGCCTACTTGGACTATTCGGTGTCGGATCCCTCGTAGCCCTCCATGTCTTCATTCTGTAAAACTGGGACATGGGGTCAGTGCATTTGTCCCGATTCCGCCCAATCATGTGCACATTCTATTTACCTTCTTGCCTCCATACGCCCATTTTTATTATGAAAATAGCATTTTTCACATTTTGTGAATAAGATACAACAGATTAGGAGATACTATGCTCATGGAGGTGGGGAGATGGAAGCTAAAGCGCTGAAACACTGCGGAATCTGTGAGGAAGATAAGGAGCATGGGATTCATTTATACACGATGTTTATTTGCAAGGAGTGCGAATATAATATAATCCACACAGAACCACGCGAAGAGAAGTACCGTTACTACGTGAAAAAACTAAAAAATGTAAACCAGCAACAGTTATTTTCCTAGAGTCTTTGTTTTCGCAAAGGCTTTTTATTTTGCATTTATATCTAAAGACAAAGACAGGAAACTTTTGCAAAGTCAGTTACCAGCATGGTATTCTGGATGAGAGTTTTCTTTTTAACTTTCTGAATAGTTATAATTGATTTGTCCATATGAAAAAGAGGTGATTAGTTGAAGAAAATTTTACTTACGATGATTGTCATGGTTACCGTGCTTTTCGGTTGTCAAAGTGATACGGCTGAGGAGCGGAATGATGGCGGTTTTCTCTGGAAAGTAGAAAATGAGGACACGACTGTTTATCTGCAAGGGACGATTCATGTAGGCAATGAAGATTTCTATCCATTAAATAAAAAAATTGAGGATGCTTATGAAGAATCTGATGTTGTTCTGCCTGAAATTGATTTGAATGAGGTCGATCCTAGCATTTCTCAAACGTTGATGATGGAGCTTGCCATGTACGAAGACGGCCAGACGATAGCTGATGATTTAACCGAGGATACATATGCAGCTTTAGAGGAAATCCTTCAAGAGAATGGCATAAGCATCGAAATGGTTCAGCAATTCAAGCCGTGGTTCATGGAAATGCTGCTGATGGAATTTGCGCTGGAGGAGACGGAATATAGTCCAGAATATGCGGTGGACCAATATTTCTTAGACCGAGCGGCCGAGGATGGAAAAGAAATCCGAGAACTGGAATCATTTGAAGAACAGCTCATGATGCTATCAGGATTCTCCGATGAATTACAACTCGAAATGCTGGAAAATGCTATTTTAAATTATGATGATATGGCGGAAGGATTAGATGAAATCACCGCACACTGGTTGAGTGGTGCAACGGAAGAATTGAGTGGAACAACTGATGTTGAGGAAAGTTTTGAAGGCTATGAAGAATACATGGAGGAAATGAATACGAATCGTAATATTGGCATGGCAGACACGATTCTTGAACTGCTTGAAGAAGATAGCGGTGAAAAGTATTTTGTCTTTGTCGGTGCGATGCATATGGTGGAAGAACCAAGCATTGTTTCATTGATTGAAGATGATGGTTATAAGGTTGAACATATTTATTAAGCGGAGCCCCTTTTAGATATTTTTTTAAAAGGGGTCTTTTCGTTGTTGTGCGGGATTTTCTTCTACTATGAACAATATCTCATTTTCCAACAGCTCCGTTTGAATAAATGTACTGTAAATTTGCAAATGCCGAAGTTAACAACTCAAATGCTGAGGTTCACAAATGGGAGGGGTCCTGGGACGACTGAGCACCCTCCCGCCCAGCCAAGCTCTATGTTAAACTATACCTAACAGGAGGAGGTACCCATCAATGAAGCAAAAAAACATTCCAATTCTACATATGCTGGAAGAATTCACCGAAACCAACCCACTTTCCTTCCATGTGCCTGGCCATAAAAATGGTGCAATATTTCCGGAACAAGCGCAGACATATTATGGGCACATTTTGAAGCTTGATGTGACTGAGCTTCCAGGCCTCGATGACTTGCACGCGCCTCAAGAAGCAATTGCTGAAGCAGAAGAGCTCGCAACTGAGTTTTTCCAAACTGATCATACCTTCTTCTTGATCAATGGGAGTACGGTAGGCAATCTTGCCATGATTCTCGCAACCTGTAAGCAAGGAGAGAAGGTCATTGTCCAGCGCAACTGTCATAAATCCATCATGAATGGCCTCGAACTCGCTGGTGCGCATCCAATTTTTATCGCACCGGAATACGACTCAGAAGTTCATAGGTTCACAAGTCCAGCATACGAAACACTCGCGGACACACTTGCTGAACATCCAGATGCAAAAGCTGTTATTCTGATGTACCCAGACTACTTTGGACGGACGTATGATATAAAAGCAATGATTGAACTCGCTCATAAAAATAACACCCTTGTTCTTGTTGATGAAGCACATGGAGTCCATTTTAGTCTAGGAAATCCGTTTCCGTCTACCGCCTTAAAATTTGGTGCGGACGTTGTTGTACACTCCGCTCATAAAATGGCTCCAGCAATGACAATGGCTTCTTATTTACATATAAATTCAACACGTGTCACGAAAGAAAGCCTAGCTTACAGATTACAAATGCTTCAATCAAGCAGCCCATCTTATCCGCTTATGGCTTCTTTAGATATCGCGCGCTATTTTCTTGCCAATCAGACGGAAGAAACGATTCAGAAAGCACTTACTGACGCGGAAGAAATCAGAGCACTATTCGCAGCCGAAACATTCGACAAATGGGAAATTATCTCATCCAACGATCCATTAAAATTAACAATTCAGCTGAAAGATGGGTATACTGCAAAAGAGGCTGCCATGCTCTTTGAAGCGCAAGGAATATACCCGGAGCTCGTGACGGATCGGCAAATTCTTTTTATTTTCGGGCTCGCACCATTTACTGAATGGAATCGCTTGAAAAAAGTCATCCATTCTGTCAATGAAAAATTAAAAAACGAGCGAAATCATGCTACAATAGAGGTAGTAAACTTTTTTGCTAGCAAATGGCAAGAATTAGCTTTGTCCTATAGAGAGATGGAAGGATTGGAAACTAAACTCATCCCCTTAGAAGCAAGTATCGGGGAAGTTGCCGCTGAGCCAGTTATTCCTTACCCGCCGGGAATTCCTTTTATATTAAAAGGAGAAGTGGTGACCCACGAGCATATCCAAGCAATCAAACAGCTCACTGCCCGTGGTGTACGAATTCAACAGCGGAATGAAGGTATCCGTATTTTTAAGTAATAACCTGAAGGAGAAAAAGCAGTGAAGGGAAAATTCATAACGTTTGAAGGTGTGGAAGGAGCGGGAAAGACGTCCGTTCTCCACGCATTAACTGATAAATTAACAGACTTGGGCTATGAAGTTGTAGCAACAAGAGAGCCGGGTGGAATTGACATTGCGGAACAAATCCGCACGATCCTCCATGACCGTGCGAACACGAAGATGGAGGAACGCACAGAAGCATTACTCTATGCCGCCGCCCGCAGACAGCATCTGGTAGAGAAAGTCCTTCCTGCACTCGACGAAGGAAAAATTGTGCTCTGTGATCGTTTTATCGACTCAAGCCTCGCCTACCAAGGGTATGCCCGGGGCCTTGGGATGGAGGAAGTGTTCCAGATTAATCAATTTGCCATCCAGGATGTGATGCCGAACTTAACATTATTATTTGATATCGCTCCAAAAAAGGGATTAGAGCGGATTGCGGCGAATAAGAATAGAGAGAAGAACCGTTTAGATCTAGAGACAATTGCTTTCCATGAAAAAGTGTATGAAGGTTATCAATTGCTTCATGAGCAGTATCCAAACCGCATTCAAAAAATCAATGCCAACCAGGCCTTCCAAGATGTTGAGAGAAGTGCATTGGATTGTATTTTAGCTTATTTAAAATAAGAAGGGAGACTAAACCAATGAAATTAATTTTTGCTGTGCTTCAAGATAAGGATTCCACCCGTCTCGTTAATGCGCTGGCGGAAGAAGATTTCAAAACGACGAAACTTGCTTCAACAGGAGGATTTTTAAAAGAAGGTAATACGACTTTAATGATTGGTTGTAATGACGATGAAGTTGATGCAGCTCTAGATATTATTAAAGAAAATTGCTCCCAGCGTGAACAAATGGTTGCTCCAATTTCACCAATGGGAGGAAGCGCTGATTCGTATATACCGAAGCCAGTTAAAGTCGAAGTTGGTGGCGCAACCGTCTTTGTCGTGCCGATTGAATCATTTATTCAATTCTAAAGCGAACAAAGGCGCAAGCGCCTTTACAGGATAAGTCGTTTTACAAAGCCTTAAGAAGATTACTCATAGAGGCTTACTCAAGAAGTAATTCATTTGGACTTTGCTGGGCACTGGTGCTGGACGTGGCCATTGCTCGCAATTTTGTAATACAGAGGATTTTATTTTATTTTTCCTTGGAAAAGCACAAAAATGGAAGGAGTGGAGAAGGAATGAAAATCAGCCAGGAAATAAAATCGCAGACAGAAGTAAAGATCCCTAGGCCAATTCATGCGGAGACCCAGTCCTTCCAAAAATTAGTACAATCCGAATCTCAGAATTTGAAACAGCAAGAACTGCAGCAATTAATACAAAACATTTCAAAGCAAGGGGAAAAATTAGCACACTACCGCACGATGCGGGAGCTTGTTAAATTTAAACGAATGATCAAAGGATTTTTACAAGAAACAGTCTCGACCGGTTATAAATTACAACACGGACATTCGTTCAGTTTCGATGGCAGCAGCCGTAAACTGACGATTATTAAAGAGCTTGATGACAAGCTATTGGAACTCACAGAAGAAGTGATGAATCAGGAAAAGAAGACGGTAGATATCCTTGACCTTATAGGCGAAATCAAGGGTTTACTGATTAACATATATACGTAACAAAAGCGAAAGCGCCCGTTCAGCGACGTACAGATTGGACTGGTCCGCAGGAGATAAAGGAAACACAGCGACCAAAGGAAGCTGATGTTGACTTATCGACGGAGGAGCAGGAAATCTGCTAGTCGCTGGGCGCTAGAGCTAGACGTAACAAAAGCGAAAGCGCTAGATGATAAGGAAGGATACCCATGAATACTTGGTCTGAATTAACAGAAATACAGCCAATGGCAACTCAGATTCTCACAAACAGTATAGAAAAAGGCCGAATTTCTCATGCGTATCTTTTACAAGGTGAACGAGGAACTGGAAAAGAACAGATCGCCCTTGTCATGGCAAAGAGTCTATTCTGTGAAAATAGACAAGGGGCTGAGCCTTGTAACACCTGTACTAATTGTAAACGAATCACTTCTGGCAACCATCCGGACGTTCATTGGATCGAGCCAGAAGGTTTATCCATATCGAAGGAGCAGGTGCAGCATTTGCAAAAGGAATTCTCCTACTCAGGGATGGAATCCAATCAGAAGGTGTATGTTGTTAAACATGCGGACCGGATGACGGTAAATGCAGCGAACAGTCTCCTGAAGTTTTTAGAAGAACCGAGTAAACAGACGACAGCAATGATGCTTACGGAGAACAGTGGAGCGATTCTAGCAACGATTCGTTCTCGTTGTCAGGTCATTGATTTAAAACCCCTCAATCCTATCCAATTCCGGAAACAGTTGGTTACAGAAGGGATGCGGGAGCAGGATGCTACCTTGATGAGTGCTCTGACGAATAATTTGGATGATGCGTTCCAGGTTGTCCAAGACGAATGGTTTGTGGAAGCAAGAAAGCTAGTGTTACAATTAATTGAAATGCTCACCACGAATCATGAAAATGTTTATCTCTATCTCCACAGTAAATGGCTCGCACATTTTAAAGAGAGAGATGATCACGACCGAGGGCTTGATATATTACTCCTTGCCCTGCGTGACGTCCTCTATTACCATATTGGGAATGAGGATGCGATGACCGTTTTCAAACCGGCGGATGCATTACTCGAGAAGAGCTCGATGAAATTTTCACAACATCATTTATCGAAACTGCTTGATTACGTCATCCAGGCAAAACGGAAACTCTCACAAAATGTCCAGCCTACATTAGTAATGGAGCAGCTCGTACTGAAAATGAAGAGGTGAAAAAAATAGAATGATAGAAGTAATTGGTGTCCGCTTTAAAAAGGCGGGTAAAATATATTATTTTGATCCAGGGGAAGAACAGATTACACCGGATAGTTATGTAATTGTGGAAACAATTCGCGGGATCGAGTTTGGGAAAGTTGTTATTGCGAGTAAGCTGGTGGACGAGGAAGATGTTGTCCTCCCGCTCAAGAAAGTGATTCGAGTAGCGACCGATGAAGATAAACGCACCGTTGTCGAGAATCAGAAACAAGCCCAGAAAGCAATGGAAGCCTGTTCTGTAAAGGTCATAGAACATGAACTGGAGATGAATATGGTTGATGTGGAATATACATTTGACCGGAATAAAATCATCTTCTATTTCACGGCAGACGGCCGGATCGATTTCCGTAATCTTGTGAAAGACCTCGCAGCGATGTTCAAGACAAGAATCGAATTAAGGCAAATTGGTGTCCGTGACGAAGCGAAAATGCTTGGTGGTATTGGACCATGTGGACGTATGCTTTGTTGTTCGACCTTTTTAGGTGACTTTGAGCCGGTATCGATTAAAATGGCAAAAGATCAAAACTTGTCCCTTAATCCAGCGAAGATTTCCGGATTATGCGGCCGCTTGATGTGTTGCCTGAAGTATGAAAATGATCATTATGAAGAAGCTAAAAGAGAACTTCCAGACTTTGGCGAAGCGATTAAAACGCCACACGGTAAGGGCAAGGTTGTTGGTTTAAATATCCTGGAAAAACTCGTACACATAGAATTAAAAGAACAAGAACGTACGATTGAATATACATTGGATGAAATGATCGAAGAAGGAATGTTAGCGCAGGCCACAAAGTAGTGAAGAGGTGAGTGGGCGTGAATAATAGGGAAATATTTGACCAGGTTGCCGATATGGAAAAGCAAATTGGTGAACTATATGAACGACTTGGCGAATTGAAAGGGCAACTGAGTAGCGTGCTTGAAGAAAATCATCGCCTGCAAGTAGAGAATCACAATTTGCGCAATCATTTAGAGCAAACGAATCAGGAAAAAGAAAAACAGAAGCAAAACAATAAAGATGAAGATACGAAAGAATACTTACCAGGTGAAGGCCGTGACAACCTTGCAAGGCTTTACGATGAAGGTTTTCATATTTGTAATTTAGAATTTGGAAGTCCACGACAAAATGAAGATTGTATTTTTTGTCTGGATTTCTTTGCAAAGAGAAAATAACGAACTAGCTAAAACTGTCCTATTATAAAAAATAGGGCAGTTTTCTCACGAATTAACGGTCTGTAATATCCCCACTGAATGAAGTTTTCACTTTATTAAGGTGTTAGCATAGAAAGGATTCAAATATGGTAAAACTATATGGTGACGAACGACTCGATTACTTATTGGCCGATGAGTCGATGAAAATTATCCAGAGCCCAACAGCATTTGCCTTTTCACTTGATGCAGTATTGCTTGCCCATTTTGCAAGTATTCCAATCAAACGTGGGACAATCCTCGATTTATGTACGGGAAATGCCGTCATCCCTTTACTATTGTCGAAAAGGAGCAATGCGAAGATTACAGGTGTGGAAATCCAAGAACGGATTTATCAAATGGCAGAGCGAAATATCACGTTAAATAACCTTAATGAGCAGCTTTCTGTCATCCACGGCGATTTAAAGGAAATGCTGCCAGTGCTTGGTCATAGCAGTTTTGATGTAGTAACGTGTAACCCACCTTATTTCCGTTCGCCAAAAGCAACGGAGCATAACGAAAATGAATACCTCACGATTGCAAGGCACGAGGTCTATTGTACGTTAGAGGATGTTGTTAAAGCATGTAAATTACACGTCCGTCCAGGCGGAAAAGTTGCAATGGTTCACCGGCCGGGAAGACTCGTCGATATTATTGCACGCTTCCGGCAGGAAAGAATAGAACCCAAACGGATCCAGTTTGTTTATCCAAAGCATGGAAAAGAAGCGAACATGCTACTAGTCGAAGGGATTCGAGACGGGAAACCGGATATCAAACTTCTTCCTCCACTATATATTTATAATGACGATGGAAGCTATACGGAGGAAGCTAGGAGCATTATCTATGGCTAAAGCACATCTCGTTTACATGTTGAAATGTAAGGATAATACGTTATATACAGGCTATACGAACGATCTTGCCCACCGGGTCATGATGCATGAATCAGGGAAAGGGGCAAAATATACCCGAGGCCGAGGCCCCTTTGAAGTGGTACATATAGAGGAATTTCCGACAAAGGAAGAAGCATTACAACGGGAATATCAAATCAAGCAGCTCTCACGTCCTCAGAAGGAAGCGTTAATCGGGGCTAATAGAAAGAAGTGTGTGCGGAAATGATGATTCAAAAAAGCTTTGCAAATGAAATAGAAGGTGCCATTATCCTTGTTCCCACACCGATTGGGAATTTAGAGGATATTACGTACCGAGCGTTGAATACGTTAAAGACGGCGACTGTTATTGCAGCAGAGGATACGCGCAATACGAGGAAACTCCTCAATTATTTTGAAATTACTACCCCGCTTACGAGTTATCATGAATATACGAAGAAAGAAAAAATAGAAAAGCTGATCAACGAAGCGGAAAGAGGAGCCAAAATCGCTGTTGTGAGTGATGCGGGAATGCCTGCCATTTCTGATCCGGGTACAGATATTGTTGAAGCCGCATTGGAGCGTAATATTAAAGTCATTGTTTTACCAGGCGCAAACGCTGCCCTTAGTGCTCTTGTCGGTTCAGGACTTTCCACTGAAGAATTTTATTTTTATGGATTTTTGCCACGGAAGAAAAAAGAAATGGTGGAAGTACTTGAACGGTTAAGATCAATCTCAGCAACGCTCCTATTCTATGAATCCCCATTCCGGGTAAAACAAACAGTGAATGTTCTACATGAAACATTAGGAAATAGAGAAATTGCATTAGCTCGCGAACTTACGAAACGTTTTGAGGAATATATTCGTGGGACAATGGAAGAAGTGCTCGCTTGGACGGAAACAAATGAATTGAAGGGTGAGTTCGTCATCGTCGTAGAAGGAGCAAGTGAGGATGAGACAGATACTGAAGGGGACTGGTGGACAGGGCTCGATATGAAAGAGCATGTCGAACACTATATAGATAAGGAAGGATTATCGAGTAAGGAGGCAATTAAGCAAACAGCAGTAGACCGAGGAATTCCGAAGCGGGAAGTCTACCAAAACTATCATATTCAGAACTAGGAGTTACACAAAAATAAAACTGGGTGCAGATTCAACCCAGTTCATTTATTTTTAGAGCTTATGAAGGAACTTACCCCTATAGGGTAGTAATAATCAGTTAACTAAGCGGGATTCAATTTCCTTAATTAGCGCAGCGGCTCCATTTTTACTTAGGATGAGTTTGCCACCCGCGAGAAGCAAGTTATCATCGGATACTTCACCAGTAATCTGACACTCCATCCGAGATTCATATTTCCGTAAAATAATTTTGTCATCATCCACATAAATTTCAATCGGATCTTTTTCGTGGATATCCAGTGTACGTCTTAACTCGATTGGGATTACGACTCTCCCAAGCTCATCGACTTTGCGAACAATTCCAGTAGATTTCATATTTTTATCCTCCCCAGATAATGTTGGAAATGGCGCTATTTATATGTACGCTGCCAATTTCCTTGTTTTCTTTATCTAAATAATCGCAGATACTTTATATTTATCTCTATATTCTGCAATTACTGATAACTCTAGTTAAACTAAAAGAATACAAATAGCAACATCTTTACTTAGCAATAGAATAACAACATCACTAAATAATGTCAATTTTATTTCTCAAAATATTCATTAGTTAGAAAATTGATGAATCCATTTGTCGAAAACAATCTTATATTCGCGGTTTAGCCAATTATAACCAATTACAATTTTAGCTTTTTGTAATAGCCTAACTACCACGCCCAGATCCAGCACCCAGCTACTAGCAAGACTTCCTTTACCTCATGACGGGATAAAGAAGACTTGCCGATTGGCTAAGACATGAGGCTTAGCACTTTTGCGGTATTTGGCAAATTCTTATATAATCGTTACAATAGATTTTAGGTAGAAAGATACTAATGAGGAGGTTCACCATGGGTAATTCGAAAAACACCTTTTATATAACAACACCCATTTATTATCCAAGTGGAAAGCTACATATTGGTAATGCGTATTCCACAATCGCCTGTGATGTCATGGCGCGGTATAAACGAATGACCGGATATGATGTGTTCTATCTTACGGGAAGTGATGAACACGGGCAAAAAATTGAACAAAAAGCAGAAGATTTGAATGTTTCACCGCAAGCCTACGTGGACGAAATGGCAGAAGGAATGAAGAAACTTTGGAAGTTGCTTGAAATTAGCAACGATAAATTCATCCGTACAACCGAGCCAACCCATAAAAAAGTTGTACAGGATATATTTGAACGTTTCCTTGAACAAGGTGATATTTATCTTGATGAGTATGAAGGCTGGTATTCTATTCCAGATGAAACGTTCTATACGGAAACACAATTAGTCGATGTGGAATACGATGAGAACGGAAATATCGTTGCTGGAAAATCCCCGGACAGTGGACATCCAGTTGAACTGATCAAAGAGGAATCGTATTTCTTTAAAATGAGTAAGTATGCAGACCGCTTACTTGAATATTACGAAACACATCCTGAATTCATTCAACCGGAATCCCGTAAAAATGAAATGATCAATAATTTTATTAAGCCGGGACTGGAAGACTTGGCAGTATCGCGTACCGTCTTTTCTTGGGGTATCCCTGTTCCAAGCAATCCAAAACATGTCGTGTACGTATGGATTGATGCTTTAACAAACTATATTACCGCACTTGGATACGGTACGGAAAATGATAAGCTATTTAATAAATACTGGCCGGCAGATGTTCATATGGTTGGTAAAGAAATTGTCCGCTTCCATACGATTTACTGGCCAATTATGTTGATGGCCCTTGATTTACCGTTACCGAAACAAGTCTTTGCCCATGGGTGGCTATTAATGAAAGACGGGAAAATGTCGAAATCAAAAGGGAACGTCGTCTATCCAGAAATGCTTGTTGAACGCTACGGATTAGATGCGCTGCGCTATTACTTGATGCGTGAGGTTGCTTTTGGAAGTGATGGGGTCTTTACTCCAGAAGATTTCGTTTCCCGTGTCAACTTCGACCTTGCGAATGACCTAGGGAACCTACTTAATCGTACGGTCGCAATGATTAATAAATATCTGGACGGACAAGTTCCAAGCTACAAAGGGAACGTTACTGCATTTGATGAAGACTTGCAACGGACAGCGGCAGAAGCAATTGCAGATTATCAGACAGAGATGGAGAAAATGCAGTTCAGTAGTGCGCTCGCCTCTGTATGGCGTCTGATCTCCCGTGCGAATAAATATATTGATGAAACCGAGCCGTGGAAGATTGCAAAAGAGGAAGACAAACAGGCGGAACTGGCAAGTGTTATGATTCATTTGGCGGAAAGCTTGCGAATTGCTGCATCCTTGCTACAACCGTTCCTCACTCACGCACCGAAAAAGATTTTCGAACAGCTCGGGTTGAATGTTGATACAGCAGGTGATTGGAAAGACATTCAATTTGGGAACTTCCCTGAAAATGTTACAGTTATTAAAAAAGGGACACCAATATTCCCTCGTCTTGATGTAGAAGAAGAAGCGGAGTATATCCGTTCTCAAATGACTGGTGATACTGCTGAAGAAGCATGGGACCCAGAAGAAACGGAGCTTGTTTCAAGCAAAGAGAAACAGATTAAAATTGATCAATTTGACCGCGTAGAACTGAAGGTTGCGGAAGTGATCGAATGCGCTAAAGTGGAAGGCGCGGACAAGTTGCTGAAATTCCGCCTTGATGCGGGCGATAAAGCACATCGTCAGATCTTATCCGGGATTGCCGAGCACTATCCGAATCCGGAAGAATTAATAGGTAAAAAGGTAGTAATTGTCGCGAATCTGAAACCACGTAAAATGCGTGGAGAAGTGAGTCAAGGTATGATTCTTTCTGCAGAAACTGACGGGAAACTTACCGTTATTGAAGCACCTCAAGACGTACCGAATGGTTCATTAATATCGTAAACCTATAAAAAAGAATTACCCTGCCACATGGAGCAGGGTTTCTTTTCTTTATATAAAGGAGCTGAAAGAATGTTATTTGATACACATGTCCACCTAAATGCTTGGCAATTTAAAGAAGACCGCGAAGAAACGATTCAGCGTGCCTTTGATGCAGGGGTTACGCATATGACCGTTGTTGGCTTTGACCATGAAACGATTCCCCTTGCCATTGAAATAGCGGAACAGTATGAGACGATTTATGCAGCTATTGGGTGGCATCCAGTCGATGCGATTGATATGACGGATAAAGAATTAACTTGGATTGAAGAGTTATCGGAGCATCCAAAGGTTGTTGCTATCGGTGAAATGGGGCTCGATTATCACTGGGATAAATCTCCGAAAGACGTTCAAGCTGAAGTGTTTCGAAAACAGATACGACTGGCGAAAAAATTAGACATGCCGATTATTATCCATAATCGGGAAGCTACGGAAGATATTATTCAAATTCTTGAAGAAGAAAAAGCCCATACGGTTGGTGGCATTATGCACTGTTACAATGATTCCGTCCAATATGTCGACCGCTGTTTAGATATGAATTTTTATATTTCGTTAGGTGGTCCGGTCACATTTAAAAATGCCCCGCTACCGAAAGAAGTGGCAAAAGAAGTGCCTCTAGACCGCTTATTAATTGAAACCGATGCACCTTATCTCGCACCACATCCGAACCGTGGAAAGCGCAATGAACCAGCTTATGTTAAGCTTGTTGCTGAGAAAATTGCTGAGCTGCGGGGGATAACGCTTGAAGAAGTTGCTGAAGCGACAACGAAAAATGCAATTCATGTTTATAATATAGAATCAAACTAAAAAAGATGGGACGGCTGGAGATCAAGTCTTTATCACGCATTAACAGTCTGTAATACCCCCACTTCTAAACAGGAGGGAAGACCAACATATGAAGATGTGGGATATACAGTCCGTAAATCCCTGATTCTGTTCAACTAACATTCAGTGGGGAGGAAAGGAAACCCCCACTGAATGAAGTTTCACTTTATCTGTCCCAACTTATTTACTCATCATCTTGATACAACTCTATCACTTTAGAAATGAAACTTTTCGTCGCAGGTGATGCTTGGTCAGTATGTGCAATTCCGATCACCCGATATGCCTCCTTTTCAAATTCAAGTGGGATAATATGATGCCAATAATGTTTTAATACGAGTCCTGGCCGGATACTGATCCCGATATTCGCTTCAACTAGGGCAAAAATCGAATGATCGTCCGAAATTTTATATTTTACATTTGGCTCAATGTGATGTCGGTGAAATAATTCATAGATTTCATTGTCCCAGCCTACTTCCGGCTGAATCAACGGATATTCCTCCAGTTGACTCATTTTCATCTTTTTCTGTTTGTGTAAGGGGCTTGCTTCCGATACGATACAATATAGTGGGTCTCTTTTTAAAGGGATAAATTCAATATTTTTACCAGCCGGTTTTGTTGTAAAACAGCAGTCCAGTTCTCCAGCGATTACTCTATCTTCGAGCCCGTCGAAATCATCCTCAACAAATTCAATCGAAATCCCTGGATAGCTCTGTTTAAATGCTTTAAAAATCGTCGGCATCCAGTTCGTCGTAACACTTGAAAAAGTCCCGACCTTGATACAGCCTGTTTCCATTCCGACTAATGCGGCCGCTTCCTCGAACAAGATATTATTCATATTGATGTCTTGTTAAACTAATCTCAAAAACGATTACGGATTAACAGGCGGAATCCTAATTCATCTTCAGGCTTTTAATCGCATGAATTTCATACCGCTGGATCGTAACAGTAAGCCCACCATTATGAAAGTAATTAATGGTCTAGTTAATATAAATTTGTTTTGTTAATCATTCTCTGTTTAAATTAAAATTAAGTCAAGTAAAGGATGTGAGATCGTTATGAAGAAAAGAATAATAGATATTATTTTTCTTATAATAGGTTCCTTGATATTCGCTCTATCGATTAATCTTTTTGTTATACCAAATGAGCTCGGTGAAGGGGGAGTAACGGGGTTAACGATTATATTTTACTATATGTTCGAATGGTCACCCGGACTTGTTAACCTTATATTAAACTCATTTCTACTCGTCGTAGGTTACCGGTTTTTAGGAAAAACAACAACCGTTTATACGATTATTACGATATTATTCTTTTCGCTATTTTTGCATCTAACAGAGAGCTGGAATGTTGATTCAAATGAGATTATTATTAATGCGATATTTGGTGGGGTCTTTGCTGGTGTCGGGATTGGTTTAATTATTAGAGTCGGGGGTACGACTGCGGGAACGGCAATTCTTGCTAGTATCACGAATAAATATTTGGGATGGAGTATCAGTTATGGCCTGTTATTCTTTGATTTAATTGTTGTCATGGGGTCTTACTTTATCATAGGGGTAGAAAAAGTGATGTTGACCGTTCTTATGCTATACATAGGAACAAAAGTAATGGAATTCATTATTGAGGGTTTAAATCCGAAAAAAGCTGCTACAATTATAACCAAAAATCCGGATGAAATTGCCGAACAGGTAAATCTATCAATTGGTAGGGGTGTTACCGTCTTTTCTGGACATGGATATTATACGAAAGACACAAAAGAAATTCTATATATCATTATTAGCAAACAAGAAGTGATTAAATTAAAGAAAATTGTAAAGGCAACGGATAAAGATGCTTTCGTTGCAATCCATGATGTGCGGGACGTGTTTGGAGAAGGGTTTATGGATATTTCAAAGACATAATAAATGTTGGAAAGAAGGATTAGGATGTATAGAGGATATTTCATTGATTTAGATGGCACTGCTTATCGTGGAAAAGAAGTTATTCTGGAAACATTAGAGTTTGTAAAAAAACTACACGACAGAGAAATACCTTATTTGTTTTTAACTAATAATTCAACAAAGACACCACAAATGGTTGTAGAAACATTGAAGTCATTTGGCTACCCGGTTACAGAAAAACAAATTTATACATCTTCATTGGCGACTGCTCAGTATGTTTATGACCAGAACCCAAATGCAAGAATTTATATGATTGGTGAAATGGGTCTTCAATCAGCTCTGAAGGAGAAAGGGCTGACTCTTGTTGAACAAGGAGAAGAAGCCGATTATGTTGTATTTGGACTGGACCGTGAAATAAATTATGAAAAATACTTTCAAGCCTGTTTAGCAATCTATAATGGAGCAACTTTTATTGTAACGAATGGGGACTTGGCGCTTCCGACAGAACGAGGGTTAATGCCAGGAAATGGTGCGCTGGCATCTGTTATTAGTGCTTCTACAGGTATGGAACCTATTTTTATTGGAAAACCAAATAGTACGATTATGGAAAAGGCTTTAGATTTAATAGGTCTTTCAAGAAAAGATGTGGCAATGATTGGTGATAATTATTTTACGGATATTTTAGCAGGAATACACGCAGGAATTCCAACCATTTACATTGAGGGTGGCTTTTCAAAACGAGAAGATATTTTGACTTATGACGTACAGCCAACTCATGTATTAAAGGATTTATCAGAGTTTGAAATTTAGATGTGCTGTATATTCTAAAAATAACTCATCGATATAAAGGGATGGCTCCCATAATGACTTTTATAACAGGTACCCACTTCTTTATCGACGGTGGATATTCTGTCATCTAATTAAAAAGGCTGGGATTCGTTATATCTCAGTCTTTTTCCTTTAGTTCTCCTATATTTCCTCTACTAAGAAAAAACTTTGTAAAACTATGTCGGAACTCCTTTATTTCTGTTATATAAATGTAAACAATGTCTTATTTCCAGAAACATCCATCCCCTAATAAGCTAGAATTTACATGCTAAACACTATTAATCTGAATACAAAGATAATTTTGTAACCCTTGCCTCCCAACCGATTAGAGGCTATGAAATATATCCACAATCGAACTGTAATTGAATTGTAATTTGATTGTAAACGGAATAGCTTTGACTTTACATATACGTATTAATATAATCGGTTTCGTACAAGGAGGCAGGAGCATGAAAATTTTTCATAAGCTTATGCTAGCATCAAAAGCGAAAATGGTTCTTTCGAGTATTGGTGTCTTAGCACTTGTTTTATTTACGAGCTTACTAGTAGTTGAAGCAACAAAAAAAGAAGTAATCATCGTAGACAATGGAGAAGAACAAGTTGTGAACACCCACAAAAACACAGTGGCAGAACTATTTTCAGAAGTGGGAATTGCAGTTGGTGCCCATGATGAACTATCACATGAGGAAGAAGCACCAATTGAAAACGGAATGACAATCGATTATAAGACAGCAAAGCAGGTAACCGTTTCAATTGACGGCAAGCCTGAGAGTTTCTATACAACAGAAGATACTGTATTAGCATTTTTAAAACAGCAAGATCTAACCTTCTCCCAGCATGACGAGGTTTCCCATGAAGATGGTGCGTTCATTGAGGACGGTATGGAAATCGATGTGAGGCAGGCATTTGATGTTGCAGTCGTTGATGGCGGTAAGGAGCTAACCATTCCTACCACTGGTGGCACAGTAGAAGAATTGCTAGAGGAGAATGACATCGAGCTGAATGATGCTGATAAGATCAAGCCGGCTTTAGACAAAAAGGTAAAGAAGGATACGACCGTTGATATTGTTCGTGTGACAACAGAGACGGTGGAAAAAGAAGAAGCAGTTGCTTTTGAAACGGAGAAACAAGAAGATAGCATACTGCAAAAAGGGGAAGAAAAGGTCATTACCCAAGGAGAAGATGGCCAAGTTGTAAAGAAGTATAAGATTACAAAAGAAAATGGGGAAGAAGTTTCCCGGGAAATAATTGAAGAAGAAGTTACGAAAGAGAGCAAGAACCGTGTAGTAGCAATCGGTACGAAAGAGCCTGTCCAAGAAGCGGATCCAGGGCTTGTTACACTTGCTAACAAATCGGAGGAGTCACAGAGTAGCGGGAAAACGCTAACAGTTACTGCAAGTGCATTCACTGCTTCCTGTGGTGGTTGCTCGGGTGTTACGACTACTGGAATCAATTTAAAAGCCAACCCAGATCAAAAAGTAATCGCAGTGGACCCGAATGTCATTCCGCTTGGAACAAAAGTATGGGTGGAAGGCTATGGGGAAGCTGTAGCTGGAGACACTGGCGGTGCGATCCGTGGAAACCGTATTGATGTGCATGTCCCGAATCAGGGTGCAGCATATGATTGGGGAGTACGTACGGTACAAGTGAAAATCATAGACTAATACTTATTTTAGGAATTATGCTCTTCTCATGGTAAAATCATGGGAAGAGCTTTATTTACGTGGAGGGCAAGTTTTGAAGATAAAAGAAATTATCGTCGTGGAAGGTAGAGACGACACAGCTAAAATTAATCAGGCAATCCAAGCGGATACGATTGAGACGAACGGTTCAGCGGTTAATAAAGAAATCATTAACCGAATCCGTCACGCGCAAGAAAAGCGGGGCGTTATTATTTTCACCGATCCCGATTATCCCGGCCAGCGTATTCGCCACATCATAGACCAGGCCGTTCCCGGTTGTAAGCATGCATTTCTTACCCAGGACGAAGCACGGGCGAAAAATGCGCATAACAGGAGTTTGGGCATTGAACACGCTAGCCCGGAAACAATAAGAGAAGCACTCCGTAAAGTATATGAACTCACCGAAGAAACACGAGGAGAAATCACAAAAGAAGATCTTCTCATCAATCGCCTCATCGGTGTAAGAGAAGCAAGTGAACGTAGAAAACAGCTAGGAGAACATTTGAAAATTGGCCATACGAACGGGAAACAATTGTTGAAACGATTAAATCAGTTCCAGATTTCCAAAGAAGAGTTCGAAGCGGCAGTAGAAGCCATCCAGCAGGAGGATTGACATGTCAACCAAATATATTGCAACCCCATCGAAGACAAAAGAAATTCTGAAAAAATATGCCTTCGCTTTCAAAAAGAGTTTAGGACAGAATTTTATTATTGATGTAAACATCTTACAAAATATTTTAAAGCATGCAGGTGTGGATAAAGATTCAGGTGTCATTGAAATTGGTCCGGGAATCGGTGCTTTGACTGAGCAACTTGCAATCCATGCGGACAAAGTTGTCGCTTTTGAAATCGACCAGCGCCTGTTACCGATTTTAGATGACACTTTAGAGGCCTATTCTAATATTGAAATCATCCATCAGGACATATTAGAAGCGGATGTCACTGAAGTAATCAAGGAACAATTCAAAGAAAATCAGCCGATCCGCATCGTCGCTAATCTGCCATATTATATTACAACACCGATTCTTTTGAAGCTGCTCCATGACCAGTTGCCGGTTGAAAGTATTACGGTCATGATTCAAAAAGAAGTGGCAGAGCGGATGGCAGCTGAACCAAATAGTAAAAGTTACGGCTCCTTAACGATTGCTATTCAGTATTATACGAATGCGGAAGTGGTCATGAATGTGCCGAAGACCGTATTTAATCCGCAGCCGAATGTTGATTCCGGCATTCTAAAGCTGGAGTTACGTAAAGAGCCACCAGTCCATGTAGAGGATGAGGATTTCTTTTTCCGAATCGTTAAGGCAAGCTTTGCCCAGCGAAGGAAGACGTTACGAAATAATTTAGCAAACCTATTTACCGATATGAATAAGACGGAGATACAGAAAGTAATGGACCGGGCTGGGATTGATGGCGGCAGACGGGGCGAATCCTTGAGCATGGAGGAATTTGCACAGCTTGCTAATGTGTTTTATCGAAGTGTAACTAGCTGTAAAACTCCCTCAAGTATTGAGAAAAACCAAAAATTCTAAGTGGGAGATTAACAGCCTGTAACAGTCCGATTGGTTTAACTAACATTCCGTGGGAGTGAAGAAACCCCCCGCGGAATAAGATTTCACTTTACAAAGAAATAAATGAATAAGAGAAAAGACGGCAGGATGCACTGAAGCAACAATGAAAACGGACAGCTAATCAATCAGCTGTCTGCACTATAAATAGAAAGATAGAAGTGTTAAAGAATGAAAGTTTTAGTAGTGGGAGCAAGTGGAACGATTGGGCAAGCAGTCGTAAAGGAGTTGGAAGGCGACTGGATAGAAATTATAAAAGCAAGTCGTAATAACTCGGATGTAACGGTTGATATTACGTCACAAGAAAGTATTTCGGTGCATTCAGGAGGTATTCAATGAATAGTGTGATAGATTGGTTGATGAATAAGGCATGCAGCCTCCTCCAGAGAAAGTAATACGAATCAATATCGACTTTTGGGAAGGTGTGTCGGAAGGTAAAGATAAAGAAAATAAGAAAGATAAGGTGGAAAGGGAACTTCATATTGTTCAGGTTTATATTGGTGAAAAGAAGCGTAGGAAATGCCTTCAAAGAGGTATAGTCCTATGCTTTTTATATTTGTTGGACAGAAAGTCAAAAAAAATAAGGAGATATTTAACGTTTCGCTAAATGAAAATGCTTACGACTATCGATATAATTATAGAAAATTTAATCTATTGTATAAGATGGCGACAATATATAATTTTTATACATCGGGCATTTTGTACAAACTAATACTAAAGGGAGGAATTAAGTTATGAAAGTAACCGTGTTTAAACGTCCTAAAACTAAAAAAGGTTGGTTCAGTTTTGGAGCAATTATAGTTGTACTTTTACTAGGAAATTGGCCGGTAATTCCCTTATTCAATAAAGATATTCTAATCTTTGGTTTTCCATTAATCATGTTGTGGAGTATCATTTTAATCTTTGTTACGACTTTCGTGATGGTTATTATCAATAGGAATGGGGGTGTGGATTGATGTATGAATTTATTCCTTTGTTTATAACAATGTCTTATATTATTGTTGCGATCTTGATGGGGTACTTTGCCGGTAGAGGCAGGGATATGAATAATGTAGAGGAGTGGGGTGTAGGCAGCAGAAGCTTTGGTCCAATTATGATGTATCTGTTAATTGGGGTAGGTGGTGTGAGTGCGTATACTTATATGGGTTCTCCCGGCTGGGCTTATTCTAAAGGAGCTCCAGCGTTATACGTTGTCGTCTATCTTACTTATATGACGATTATCGCTTGGTATTTCGGCCCGAAAGTATGGGAGCTTGGTAAAAAATATAAATACGTTACACAGGCAGAAACGATTACGGACCGCTATGAAAGTAAAGCTTTAGGTGGTTTGACAGCTATCGTCACTTCTGTCGGGATTCTTGCTTATGCTATAATTCAAACAATCGGGGCTGCTTATATTTTAAACGTTATGAGTTATGGTTTAATCCCAATCTGGGCAGGGGTATTCCTATCACTCGGAGCAATCTCAATTTATCTATATCGAAGTGGTTTAAAAGCTATCGGAGTAACAAATGCTTTACAAGGAGCCCTCATGATATTTGTATCTTTCTTTATTGGAATCTGGGCAACTAGGCAATTTACAGGCGGTTTCTCCATCACCCCTATTTTTGAACGCGTCAGAGAAGATGTGCCTCAATTCCTAACTCTTCCGGGAGCATTAGGTGATATGAATGTTACGTTTTGGACAACTTCCATTCTCATTTCATTTTTCTCAATTTGGCAAACACACTGGATTCAATGGATGGGAGCGAAATCGAAACAGTCAATCAGAAGATCCGCAACCATGCTGCCAACTTTTTATCTCGTCCTTATCCCGATGATTATTGTAGGGTATATTGGTATTTTTGTCTACCCAACCATCGGAAATCCGGATCATATCGCTATTCAGTTAGCAGTAGATACGATGCCGGTAATTGTTGCCGGATTATTCGGTGCCGGAATTCTCGCGGCTGCGATGTCTTCGTGTGAGCCTTGTATCCATGCAACCGCACTAACGTATAGTAAAGACGTGCTGCAGCCATTATTTAAATGGAATGATGAGCAAGCAGGAAGAATGACAAGAAGATTAATCTTTCCAATCATGGCATTTATTGTGGCGCCAATTTCAATTATGCAACCTAGTAGTCTTGTTTATATTTTATTGATTGGTTACGGATTTATTGCTCAAGCATTCCCATCTATCCTTGGAATGTTCATCTGGCCGCGGGCAACGAAATACGGTGCCTTTTACGGATTGCTGACTGGTTTTATCATTACGGTCTTGCTCTCCTTCATTTTCCCGCATCCACTAGGAGTCCATGCTGGAATTTGGGGGCTAGGTGTAAATATGATTATCTTTGTAGCAGTTTCGATAATGACTCAGCCTGTTTCTAAAAAAACAGTCGAACGCTTCTTCCCGGACATGATGGATGAGCTATATGAAAATAACAATAAGAACAATAAAGCTCAACCTGCCCTGGAAGCACATGAAGGTTAAAAAATGAATTAGAAAACTAAAATTTTAATAAGATGAGGTGTAGAGTGTGGCTAAACAATACCTATTTATTAATGGAGAAGTTATAACTGTAAATCAAAATAATGAAGTGGTAGAAGCAGTAGCGGTAAGAGAAAACAAAATTATTGCTGTTGGGTCAGATAAGGATATACTTGCTTTGAAAGAGGCGGATAGTAAGGTCATTGATCTTGAAGGGAAGACGTTAATGCCCGGTTTCATCGATTCCCATTTGCATATTTCGATGTACGGTACAAACAGTATATCGATTTCATGTAAAGATAAGGAAGTACAGTCGATTAGTGATTTACTGGAAAAGTTGAAAGAACGGGCGGAACAGACACCAGCAAATGAATGGGTCAGAGCTTGGGGCTACAATGAAACAACGATTGCTGATGAACGTTTCCCAACAAAAGAGGAATTGGATGCGGTTTCAACAGAGCATCCAATTCTTGTAGGAAGAGCGTGTGGACATATTTCAGCAGTGAACAGTAAAGCACTTGAGATTGCCGGAATCGATGAAAAAACTCCGAACCCTGAAGGGGGAGAAATACAGCGTAATAATGAAGGTAAGCCTACTGGATTGTTGTTGGAAAACGCTCATATGGAAATGTTTAATATTGCAGCCTTTTCCAAAGAGGAATTAGCTCAAGCGCATAAAATTGCTTCTGAACACTTTGCTGAAAAAGGAATTACTTCAATCCACGATGCAAGCGGCTATGGGTTAAGCAACTTTAACTCTTTACAAACCGATTCGAAAAACGGGCTCATCAAACAAAGACTTTATGTTATGGTTGGCGCATTATTTGATGCGCAACGTGTTGTTAAGCATATGGTCGAAGCTGGAATATACACTGGATTCGGAGATGAAAGGTTTAAATTAGGACCTGTTAAGCTATTTCTTGATGGAAGCAGTAGCGGGCCAACCGTGTGGAGTCGAGACCCGTATACGAGTGATTCAACTAATCATGGAATTCACTATTTTACACAAGAAGAAGTGGACGAACTCTTCATCCCGGCACATAAGAACGGCTGGCAAATAACGGCTCATGCTCAAGGCGATGCGGCAATTGATATGCTGTTGAATACGATTGAAAAGGCTAATCGGCTTCATCCACGTCCTGATGCGAGACATCGGATTGAACATGCAGGAATCGCAGCCACTGACTTGATTGAACGGATGAAAGAGCAAAAAGTAGTACCAACGCCAAATCCAGCTTTTCTTTATGAATACGGAGAGGGTTACGTAAAAAATTACGGAGAACGAGCGAATTACATGTATCCATTAAATGATTATAAAGAGACAGGAATCGTAGCTGCAATTGCATCAGATTGTCCCGTGACAGACTTTAATCCGATGCGGGGATTACACGCTGCTCTCACTAGGAAGTCCAATGCTGGACGGGTGATAGGCGAAGATAAAACAGTACCATTACTTGATGCGATTCGGATGTATACACTTAATGGCGCCTATGCTTCGTTTGAAGAAGATATCAAGGGGAGTATAGAGCCTGGTAAACTAGCGGATTTAATCATGCTTGATCGATCAATTTTAAATTCAGATATTGAAGCCATTCCTGAAATCGGGGTAGAGTGGACAATGATAGATGGAGAAGTTGTCTATTATAAATCGAAGATGGAATCGACCATTTAAAAAACGTTTCTTGTTGGTTAATTGGAGGGGGAAATATTGATTAAACAGCCTGTTCGAATCAACGGTGAACGGTTGCAACCTACAATAGAAGAATTTGCTGAATTGGTAAGACTAGAAACGGTGGGGTTACACCGCTAGCGCTATCAAAGGAAGACATCGAAGCAAGAAATCATTTCGTGAAATTATGCTCGAAAGCAGGTATGACAGTCAAATGGGATGATATGGGAAATATATATGCGAGGCTGGATGGTGTCCAAAATGACAAACCACCAGTAGTCATCGGCCCCCACTTGGATTCAGTTAAAAAAGGTGGCAGATTTGATGGAACGCTTGGAGTAATTGCTGGCTTAGAGGTTGTTCGAACGATAAAGAAAAATGGCATCAAGCCAAGGGTGCCAATTGTCCTTGTCAATTTTACAAATGAAGAAGGAGCGAGGTTTGAGCCGTCTATCATGTCGTCGAGGGTCTTATCCGGTAAATTTAAGAAATCAGAAGTGATTCAATCTACTGGTCAGCAAGGTATTTCCTTCAAGGAAGCACTTGAATTCGGCGGATTTGAAGGTTCTGATGAAAATAGATTAAAAGAAGCAAAGGCATTCCTAGAATTCCATCAACCATTTCTGCAATCTAGAAAATCCAGAACACTTACAAATGGAAACAGTATTTTCTATAATCATGAATTTGACAAAACGAGAAATGCAATTTTACGTGGGAAACCTTGCCGAAGATAAGTTTATGACGATATAACTTTAGATTTGATCCGTCAAAAATAAAGAAGAGTCTCATTTTTGAGCCTCTTCTTTAACTTATTTTATTTTTATTATCTAACAACGCATAAGCCCCAATCGCAAGCTCAATCGCCTGCCGATTCGTCGGATTCATAAAATCTTCTCCCATCAGTTCCTCAATCTTTTCCAAGCGATGGTATAATGTTTGCCTCACGATGGATAGCCGTTCCGATGTTTCCTTTTTGGATCCCATCGTTTCCAAGTACACAGCAAGTGTCTGCAGTAAATCATTCTTCGTTTGTTGTTGATGATCTAGCAGCGGCCCTAAGTAATCCGAGACATATGCTTCCAATTCATGCTTAGGAAGGTTGATCAGCAACCGGTAAATCCCAATATCCTCAAAGAACAAGATATCTAGAATATCCATTTTTTGAATTGCTAGTACCGCACTTGCTTCATCGTAACACTTACTTAATTTAGAATAATCCTTTTGCAGACTGCTAACGCCAATATAACAGTCTTTCCCTCGGAAAATATTATCTTTATGACTGTTTTTAATCGCTTCCGTAATCAATGTGAACGTGTTAGTGTCGCTAGTTGCATAACTGCTCTTATAATACGAAGCAATTACAGCAATATTATTCTTCGTAATGGAGATTGCAGGGAAGAAATTATATCTTTTAAAAATGGAGCGGAGAATAATCGATTGCTGGAGCTTTATCTCTTCCCAATCCTCATCTCTTATCTCCTTATGATAAGAGCTATTTTCAATCATGATTAAGCGGTAATAAAGGTTCTCAGCCGGAGCAGGTAAAAACTTTAATGCAGCAGTCGATTCATATTCCTCTCCGTGCAATAACTGTTGCACCAGATTCTCTTCTTGATTCTGCTTTCTTTCCTCGATTGTTTTATTCCTTAGCATAATCTGGGCAATGGCTAAAGTGGCACGGTCAACAATGGAGAAAGCGAACTCATCCAATTCCCCGCTTCGTTGTTGAATATAAAGATCCCCCCATGAAGAGCCGAGCCCTTTAATTGGGAAAGCAGTGTAGTAGTCACCATGGAGAAAGACTTCATGATAGGGTTCGACTTCTCTTTTTTCGTTAATTAGAGAAAGGATAGATTCTGCTTGGTCTTTGTTTTTAAGTGGATAGTAGAATAACTGTTTATCATCAGAAATAAGTAAAACATTCAAATGGAAAGATTCATATAATTTCTTTAGTATTTTCAAAATCCCGTTCGGTTCTAAAGACAATTCGTTAAACGCATTGGAAAGATCATGGAGATGCTTTAGTTGTTCATGGTGACTATTAATAATGATCGTATGTAAATCCTGGGTAATATCTACAAATTTCACGACATCTGGGAATATAATAATTGGAAAGTCATGATGATTAGCAAATTCAATAATCGCAGGCTCAATTTCCTGAACATGTGTCCCGAGTTCCATACAGAGTCCCGCAACTTCCAGTTCAATCAATTTCTTTAACTTAGAGATCCCATCTTTAGAGTCAAGTGGCATATTAGAGCCAGTTGTTAAAATAAGTTCCCCGCCATTGATAAATGAATCAAACGCTTCCATTTCCAGAATGTGTGTCCATTTAATCTCCCGGTCGACTCCCTTTTCACCAGTAATTAAGGTTGCTCCTTTAAATAACTTTCGCTTTAAGATATCTCTTACCGTTACCTTAAAATTCCCCATCAGTTCCCCTCCAAATTGTTAAATAAATTTCTTAATAATTTTACTTTATGTAAGATGATATTATTTTCGGAACAGTGTAAACTCAATTATGGAATGGGACCCAAGGTATGTCAACCCAAGTAGTTGAATAAATTTACAATCACATTTTGAATACAACAGGAAAAACAGACTGTACATTTCGTCAAAAAATATTTTTATTATGGAAGGGAGACATTTGAAATGAAAGCGCTGCAACAAACAGAAAAATTATCACTGGAAGAAAAGGATCGTCAGTATGTTTGGCACCATATTTCTCCTTATCGGGAAGAAGGAGCAACAATGATTGTTGAGAAAGGCGAAGGTTCCTGGATTACCGATCAGAATGGCAATCGTTATTTAGACGGTATGTCTGGGCTATGGTGTGTGAATGTCGGTTACGGACGGGAGGAATTAGCTGAGGCTGCTGCAGAACAAATAAAGAAAATCGCTTATACGCCTATGACGAATAGTCACGAGCCAGCGATTGAACTGGCAGCAAAGGTCAATAGCATGCTGGATGACGACTATGTGATGTTCTATTCTAACAGTGGATCGGACGCGAATGAAGTTGCGTTTAAAATCGCTCGCCAATACCACCAGCAAAACGGAGACCCGAACCGTTACAAAGTGATTTCCCGTTACCGTGCATATCATGGCAGTTCGATGGGGGCTCTTTCAGCAACAGGGCAAGCGTTAAGAAAATATAAATATGAGCCACTTTCATCTGGTTTCTTACATGTTTCTCCACCGGATAACTACCGTAAACCGGATAACGTAACGGTAGAAGAATACAACTTACAAAAGGCAAGAGAAATTGAAGAGACGATCAATTATGAGCAAAAGGAATCCATCGCAGCAGTAATTATGGAACCGCTCATAACTGGAGGCGGAGTCATTATGCCTCATGAAGTGTATGCCCAGGAAGTGGAGCGTATTTGTGAGCGTCACGGCGTCCTGCTCATTATTGATGAGGTCATTTGTGGTTTCGGTCGAACTGGTAAAGCATTCGGTCACCAGCAGTTCAACATTAAGCCAGATATCATTACAATGGCAAAAGGTTTAACGAGTGCGTATTTACCGTTATCGATTACGGCTGTTCGTAAAGATATTTACGAAGCATTTAAAGGAACGGAAGATAATCATCATTTCCGTCACGTGAACACGTTCGGCGGTAATCCAGCAGCTTGTGCCGTTGCTCTTAAAAATATTGAGATTATGGAACGGGAGAGTCTGTTTGAACGCTCTGAACAACTGGGTGCGAAGCTATTGCAAGGACTAGAGGAGCTGGAAAATCATCCTAACGTCGGTAATGTCCGTGGACTCGGCCTACTTGCCGGAATTGAAATTGTAGAAGATAAAGAAACGAAGGAGCCTGCTTCCAATGACCGGATTGCCAAGCTTATCGGAGCATGTAAAGCGAAAGGCTTAATCATTGGTCGGAACGGAGACACGGTTGCAGGGCAAAACAACATTTTAACGCTTAGCCCGCCGTTATCTTCAACAGATGAAGACATTGATTTCATCCTGCAAGTTCTGAATGAAGTATTTGCCGAAAATAAATAACGCAAGGGAGAGTCTCAGAAGGGAAGTATTGGAAGCAATTGAAAAAGTATTATCGTAAACACAAGGAGGAATTTTACGTGGCACAAACAGCAGTAGAAGTATTAAAAAACTATATTGGTGGTAAATGGGTGGAAGCTAATACAGATAAGTCGGAACCGGTTTACAACCCGGCAACTGGAGAAGTTATCGCACATGTGCCGATTTCATCCATAGAAGATGTGGAACATGCGGTAGAAACCGCAAACGAAGCATTCCAGGAGTGGAAGGAGTTAGCAGTACCACGCCGTGCACGGATTCTATTTAAATATCAGCAGTTACTAGTAGATAATTGGGATGAGCTTGCTCGTCTCATAACAATTGAAAACGGGAAAAACTTTGAGGAAGCCCAAGGTGAAGTTCAACGCGGCATTGAAAATGTCGAGTTTGCAGCAGGTGCACCTTCACTCATGATGGGTGATTCGCTTCCATCGATTGCAACAGGACTCGAATCTGGAGTGTATCGTTACCCAATCGGCGTAATCGGCGGAATCACACCGTTTAACTTCCCGATGATGGTTCCTGCTTGGATGTTCCCAATGGCAATCGCTACTGGGAATACATTCGTATTGAAGCCGTCTGAACGGACACCACTCCTTGCGAACCGTCTAGCGGAGCTTTTAGAAGAAGCAGGTTTGCCGGCAGGGGTATTCAATATTGTTCATGGTGCCCATGATGTTGTAAATGGTTTAATTGACCATGAAAAAGTAGCGGCAATTTCGTTCGTCGGTTCCCAACCGGTAGCAGAGTATGTTTATAAGCGGGGAACGGATAAGCTGAAACGTGTTCAAGCATTGGCAGGTGCGAAAAACCACTCGATTGTATTAGGTGATGCGAACTTGGAGAACGCGGCGACACAAATTCTAAATGCAGCTTTTGGTTCAGCAGGTGAGCGCTGTATGGCAGCATCTGTCGTCGCGGTAGAGGAATCAGTGGCAGATGAGTTTATCGCTTTATTAAAACAAAAAGCAGATGACGTTCAAATCGGCAACGGTTTAGACGAAGGAATTTTCCTCGGACCGGTTATCCGTGAACAGCATAAAGAGCGTACGTTAAGTTATATTGAAAAAGGTGAGAAGGAAGGAGCAAAACTTGTCCGTGATGGACGTAAAGACGAAGCGGTGAAAGAAGCAGGCTACTTTGTCGGCCCAACGATTTTTGACAATGTTACGCCGAACATGAAGATTTGGCAAGATGAAATTTTTGCACCGGTCCTGTCGATCTCTCGAGTGAAAGATTTAGACGAAGCAGTAGAGCTTTCCAACAAGTCTCGCTTTGCAAACGGTGCATGTATCTTCACGAAAGATGGTGGAAGCGTACGCCAATTCAGAGAAACAATTGATGCAGGTATGCTGGGAGTGAATATCGGAGTTCCAGCTCCAATGGCATTCTTTCCGTTCTCTGGCTGGAAAGATTCCTTCTACGGTGACTTGCATGCGAACGGGAAAGATGGGCTTAACTTCTATACGCGTAAGAAAGTGATTACAACAAGATGGGTGTAAAATGAATCATGAAAAGCGCAGGAATATTTCTTGCGCTTTTTTCCTGTTTCGAGCGTTATTTAAGCCGAATGATGATAAAATAAAGGGATAGGGCTACGAATAGTTGAAAGGAGAATGTAAATGGCTAAACACCGTATATATACGATGAGCTTTTCAAGTGTATATCCCCACTATATAACGAAAGCAGAGAAAAAAGATCGCACAAAGGAAGAGGTCGATGAAATCATTCGCTGGCTGACAGGCTATAGCCAAGACGAACTGGAAGCACATCTCGAAAAACAGACGGACTTTGAAACATTCTTTGCGGAAGCCCCAAAGTTGAATCCTTCGCGCTCTTTGATTAAAGGTGTCATTTGCGGAGTTCGGGTAGAAGAGATAGAGGAACCATTGATGCAGGAAATTCGCTATATGGATAAATTGATTGATGAGTTGGCGAAAGGGAAAAAGATGGAGAAGATTTTACGGACACCAGCCCCGCTCTAACTGTGTTTAAATATAACCCATGCTCCTTCTATAAAAAAGGGAGCATGGGTTTATTATAATGATTAAGTCTTGCGCACCAATCTCATCTTGAACGACTCTGGATAGCCGGTTCTCACTATTCTGTTCAAAGAGAATATATTCCAAATCAAATTCTTCCGCTGTCTCCATTATTGCTACCAAATCTTTTTGAGAAGGTTCTTCACTGGAGGATCATTACGATTCTTGGTGTGAAAAAGTTTATGTATGTGCTCTTGTGATGGTAGGATATCGCTTCTTTTTTCTCCTTTCTTTATTTAAATGTTTAAAGTTATTTAACTCAACTTTCGGATTGATAAACTCGCGAAATGGAGCAGGGTAAGTATTTTTCAGATGTTGATAAGATCTTTCAGCCTAAAAAACTTAAATCTGACTCGAACGGGTAAATAGCGTACCTTTAATCCCACGAACGAACTGAGTTCTTCTTCATTCGTTTGATTAGCCAGCTTCTAACCCCACCAACGATCTGGAATCAGCTTCATTCGTTTAATTAGACAGCCTTTAATCCCACGAACAATCTGGAGTCCTCTTCATTTGTTTGACTAGAAGGCCTCTAATCCTGCGAACAAATAGAAATCAACTCCCTTCGTTCGATTAGAACTCCTCCATCACCTTCACTAATTATACCGGAGGGTGGCTTACTGTTTCAGACTGCGAAAGTTGTATGAATTAAAAAAGGTACTGCATATCCGAAGATGCAGTACCCATATTTCAAGTAAGTGTTTTAAGCCTTGTTCACCAATTGATTAATAAATTCAACAACTTCATCCGTCGTACCCATCGTCAACAATTCTTCCTTATGGGAAGCAATTTGTTCTTTTGAGAGTTTGCTTAATTGTGTCCGGGCAGGGAGGATGGATGTTGCACTCATGCTGAATTCATCTAGTCCAAGTCCTAACAGAATCGGAACGGCAATCGGATCTCCAGCCATTTCACCGCACATGCCGGCCCATTTACCTTCTTTGTGAGCTGCTTCAATCACATTATTGACTAAGTTCAAGATTGCCGGATGGTACGGTTGATAGAGATAAGAAACTTGTTCGTTCATCCGGTCAGCAGCCATTGTATATTGGATAAGGTCATTTGTTCCAATACTGAAGAAGTCGACTTCTTTGGCAAATTGTGCAGCAGTTACAGCCGTAGATGGAATTTCGACCATAATTCCGACTTCGATATTCTCGGCAACTTTAATGCCTTCAGCTGCTAACTTTTCCTTCTCATCAAGTAGGATTCCTTTTGCCCGACGGAATTCTTCCAGTGTTGCAATCATCGGGAACATGATTTTTAAGTTCCCAAAGGCACTTGCCCGCAGGAGGGCACGTAACTGCGGGCGGAAAACATTTTCATTTTCCAGGCAGAAACGAATTGCACGGAAGCCTAGGAATGGGTTCAATTCTTTCGGCAGATCCATGTAGTCCAGCTCTTTATCGCCCCCGATATCTAGCGTACGGACGACAACTGGTTTGTCACCCATCTGTTCAAGCACGGATTTATATGCTTCGAATTGTTCCTCTTCAGATGGCAGTTCACTTTTACCCATGTATAGGAATTCAGTCCGGTAAAGGCCGACACCTTCTGCTCCGTTATGAAGTGCACCTGCTACGTCATCTGGAGTACCAATATTCGCTGCAAGCTCGACTTGGACGCCGTCTTTTGTAATCGTAGGCTCGTCTTTTAATTTAGCCCACTCTTCTCGTTGTTTCGCGTAAGCCTCTTGCTTTTCTCTATATGTTGCCAGTTCCTCATCGGTTGGATGGACGATGACATTACCTTCTAGTCCATCAATAATGATGAGGTCATTTTGTGAAACGGATTCGGTGATATTTTTCGTTCCGACAACGGCAGGTATTTCTAGTGATCTCGCCATAATGGCAGAATGGGAAGTCCGGCCACCTATGTCTGTTGCGAATCCTTGAACAAACTCGCGATTCAATTGCGCCGTGTCGGACGGTGTTAAGTCCTCTGCGATAATGACGACCTCTTCGTCAATCAATGCAGGGTTCGGGAAGGTGACACCAAGTAGATGTGCCATGACCCGTTTCGTAACATCCTTAATATCTGCGGCACGTTCTCGCATATACTCATTGTCCATGTTTTCGAACATATCGATGAACATCGTGGATACTTCTTCAACAGCAGTTGCTGCAATAACCTTATCCGTTTCGATTTTTTCTTTCATTGGATTAATTAATTCCGGGTCATTTAAAATTAAGAGATGAGCGGAGAAAATCGCAGCATGATCCTCGCCAAGCTTATTTTCCGTATGCTCTTTGATTTTCTCAAGTTCCGTTCTCGAAATTTCCAATGCTTGTTCTAGTCGACTAATCTCTTCCTCCGTATTTTCGGTCGTTACTTTTTCAAAGGATAAGTCTGGTGTTACGAGTTGATATGCTTTAGCAATCGCTATACCAGGTGATGCTGCAATTCCATTTAATTGTATGTTCATTTTACCAACCCCTGAATAAATTATCGTAATTTCTTATATTTAGTCTCCTATTTCATTATACGCGTTTAAAATAACTTTAAGCAAGGGATGTCCCGCTTCCAATCCGGAAACTTCTTTCAGTGCTTCTTGGGCACCCTGATCTGCAATTATCTTTTGTAACTTTACTGCTTCATTATCTTGTTCATTGGTAAATTTGAGAGCTGCTACGATTGTTTTTGCGAGATAGGTTGGTTCTTTCCCGGTTACGTCCATATACATGGATGCCGGGCGAATAAGTCGTTCTTTCGCACCTAGCTTACGGATTGGACCTCTTGCTACTCTTGTGATTTCATCTGAAATATATGGATTCATAAAGCGGCCGATAATTTTTTCAATATAAGCTTGATGTTCTTCCCGGTTAAAGTCGTATGTTCGAATTAATGCTTCGCCTGACTCATGCAATGCGCCTTTAATGATTTCTTGTACCTTTTCGTCATTAATTGCTTCTGTAATGGTTTGATATCCCATTTGATGACCGACATAAGCGACGGCTGCGTGACCAGAATTTACCGTGAATAGCTTACGTTCGATATAAGGGGTGAGATCATCCACGAAAGTGATCCCATTAACATCTGGCTTGGTACCTTTGATTGCAGGTTCTTCAACAACCCATTCATAGTAAGGTTCTACAGAAACTTGGAGTAAATTGTCATGTTTCTGGTTCGGTACAATTCGGTCCACCGCTGCGTCTGGGAAGCCGAACAAGTTATCAAATGTTGTCTTTTCTTCTTGTGTCAGGTGTTCGTAAACTTTCTCCTTTAAAAAGGAAGTGCCACCGACCATGTTTTCACAGGCGATAATATTCAGCGGTTGATTAGTTGTTTTAGCTCGCTCTTTTAAACCCTTAGCGATGAGCTCAGCAATGATCGGCAATACATTTGGCCCGACAGCAGTTGTAATCATATCCGCATGGACAATCGCCTGGATGACTTTACCCGGGTCTTGGATACTGTTAATTCCGAAAATATTTTTAACGGTTAAGGATTCGCTTTCCTCTGCTGCTAGTACGACGGTGTATTGTTTTTTCTCATTGATTTCTTTAATCACTGCTTCATTCACATCAATAAATGTTGTATGATATCCCGCTTGATGGAGTAATAAACCAATAAAACCACGTCCAATATTGCCTGCACCAAAATGTACTGCTTCCATTTAGTTCACCTCATCAAAGATACGAATGATTTCTTCTTCTGACGCTGCGTTAAGAATCGATTGGATATTGTCTTCGTCGGAAAGCACGATTGCGATATTGGAGAGAATGTCTAAGTGCTCGTCTCCTTTACCAGCAATACCGATTAAGATTTTCACCGTGTTGCCTTCTCCATACTCTACACCTTCCGGGATGGTAACGACAGATAAGCCCGATTCTTTCACTAATGACTTCGCATCTTCTGTACCATGTGGAATAGCGACGAAGTTCCCCATAAAGGTTGATGTTAATTCTTCCCGTTTAAACATTTTATCAATATAGGAAGGTTCGACATAGCCGTTATCTACTAAAATTTGACCTGTGTAGCGAATCGCTTCTTCCTGATTGTTTAATGAAACATTCAACTTAATATTTTCTTTTGCTAATACTTCTTTTGCCATGGTAAACACCACTCCTTACATAGAGATTGTTCAAAAAGCTCGGTAAAAACTATAGTAACCTTTTATCCTTTAAAAACATTTGAAAACGCTCGGCTAAATAGAACTTAATTGCCGTTTCATCAGCAGATTCAAATAAACGAACTGCTTCGTCTTCCTGGATGAGCAAGCTGCTTAAATAACTTAGTGTTTCTAAACGTTCTTGCTGAATATCTTTGGGGGCAAGCATGACTAGGATATGTTTCACTTCCATCTCTTTTCCGTCCATTCCCCTCATTAGTCGCGGATTTTCTAACACATAAATTGAAAAATGGATGGAAGGCACGTCTCTAGAGCGTGTATGGAAAAGTGCCAAGCTCGTATCTGGTATCCCGAGCCCGCCAACTTGCTCCCTTTCCATTAGTTTGGTAAGAATTGTTTCGCTATTCTTTACTCTTTTCCGCTTTTCCAGATCGATACAAATCGCTCGTAATGTTGATTCTGAGTGATTCCGTTCATCGACATAGAAGGAATGGAGCAGGTCAAGAATTGTTTCGGTATAAAGCTTGATTGCCTCTAACTGCAAAAGCGAATTCGGATTACTTTTTTGCTTTTCATTATTTACAACGATTCTCTGCTGGCGAATTGCCTTTTTAATCTGCTGGACTTCCGATTGATTTAACATTGGAGAAACGAGAATATAATCGGTTTCCTCCAACTCTTTTAAGGGGAGCGTTGAAATGATTAAATCGTAATGATCCAAGTCTTCCTCGTCTACATCGAACATCGATTTGTTTTCTATTTGCTTAATTTCCGGCACTTGTTTCATTAATTGAGTTGCTAAGATTTTCGCCGTGCCAATCCCACTGGAGCAAATAACAAGGGCCTTTTGCCTTTCACCTTTTAGTAATGCAGCTGCAAAATGGAGAACGATAAATCCAATTTCGTCATCCGGGAAATCTAAATCTGGAAAAATGACGCTCGTCGCTTCTCCAATTAAATGAAACAAATCATCGTAGTCATGTTTAATCTGCTCGATCATTGGATTCATAATCTTCATCCGCTTATTAATCCGGTAAATGGCCGGTTTCAAATGGGTGACTAAATCATTTAGTAATTGGTTGTTTCCCATCATATCCACATGAATCTGTTTACTTACATAAGCAATTAACTGCTTAACCTGATAGGCAAATCCTGTGTTCTCTACTTCTAATAAAACATGTTGGTCTGAGCGAAGTTTCGCTCCCATTAAATGCATGGTAATATAACCGATCTCATCGTTGGGGATGCTGATCTCCAAGCTTGTTTCCAATTCGCTGATGATTTTTTCCGCTATCTTGTATTCTTTTGTACCCTGTAACTGTTCGAAATATGCCTGGTCAAATTGAATCGTATCCCCTTTTTGCAGTCGTTCGATTGCGAGTGCAAGGTGAACAACTAAACCGACGCGTGCACTATCGGCTAATTCATAGGGGAGCTTTGTACTTGCTTGTTCCACGATTTTTTCAATCACTCGTAATTTATCTGGATCGACGAGTCCCAATAAGCGGTTGGAAATGGTTGGCGTCTGTTTGTTTTGGATGTTTTCCTTTAGTAGGGAAATGAAGGAGAAAGGGTCCACATATTTGGCAATTAAATGCGTAATTGCGGACCGCTTATTCGCTTCATCTCCTTCGATTTGCACGCCATATCCTCTGCGACGGGTAAGTGTTAAGTGAAAGTTCTCTAATTCCGCTTCCAATTGATCCAAGTCGTTACTGATTGTCGCAATGGTTACATCCAATTCGTGAGCAAGAGTGAATAATTTCACTGGCTCATTCGCTTCAAGCAACATGGATAGAATCATTGCTTGTCTTTCTTCTTGAGTATAGTCATTCGGACTAATACTTGTAAGCAGCCGTTCTAATAATTGTTTATCTGCTTGTTCACCAACGATTTGAAGCCCGACACCAGCCTTTTTATCAAGCTCCATCCGGTGGTTTAAAAGGATTTTTTCAACACCTTTTAAATCCCGGTGAATCGTCCGCGGGCTAACATCAAGGGCTTCAGCAAGATCTCCTACTGTCACTTGTACTTGTTTTTGGAGTAAGAAAAGAATGATTTTTCTTTCCCGCGCTGTAATACTCAAGGCGAATTCTCCCCCATTAATTATCTTTCAGGCGCTCTACCAGCTCGTCATATTTCGGGCTGCTCAAGAAATTATCTACGGAAATATGTTCAGCCGTTGGAAGCTTATTCTTCGCACGATCCGTCAAATCCTTATGGGTGATGACAATATCTGCATCATCCGGGATGTCGTTAATTGCTTTATTTGTTACGAAAATATCGATATCTGCCTTCTTGAATTTATTTTTCAGAAGGGATGCACCCATTGCGCTTGAGCCCATACCAGCATCACAGGCGAAAATAATTTTATCGATTTGTTCTGGTTTTTTCTTTTGGATGGTGACTGTTTTTATAATGTCTTCATTTTCTTCTTCATCTTGGTTCAAAGCACCTGTAACAGAGCTCTTCTTCCCTTTCATTTCTTCCATTTTACCTGCAGCTTCTGCCAAGCTGTCCGTTTCTGTCTTGCTTGATTTTAAAATGATAGCAGCAATAACAAAGGTAACAGCAGCTGCCACTAGAACACCTAAGATTACACCAAGATAACTGTCTTGTGCCGTCATCGCAAGGACCGCGAAAATACTACCGGGTGATGAAGGGGCAACTAATCCTGCACCAAAGAGCTGGAACATGAACACACCGCTCACACCACCAGCGATTACTGCAAGAATTAGAATAGGTTTCATCAATACGTAAGGGAAATAAATTTCATGTATCCCACCGAAGAACTGAATGATTGCTGCTCCTGGTGCAGAACTCTTGGAAGCACCTTTACCAAAAATCATGAATGCGAGCAATATCCCGATACCCGGACCAGGGTTTGCCTCCAGTAAGAATAGAATTGATTTTCCAACTTCACTCGCTTGATCTGCACCAATAGGACTTAGTATCCCGTGGTTAATTGCATTATTTAAGAATAAAATTTTCGCAGGTTCAATAATGATGTTGGCAAGTGGTAATAACCCTGCATTAATAATCACTCCGACCCCTGCTGCAAGCATTGTGTTCAATCCTTCAACTACTGGCCCAATTGCATAGACAGCAACAATCGCAAGTAGTGCTGCCAAAATACCAGCAGAGAAGTTATTGTAAAGCATCTCAAACCCTTGACGAATCTTCGCCTGGAAGAGATCATCTATTTTCTTCATTAAATAGCCGGCAAGTGGTCCCATAACCATAGCACCGAGGAACATTGGAATATCCGCTCCGACGATAACTCCCATCGTAGTCGTAGCACCAACAATTCCACCACGTATGTCATAGACCATCCGACCGCCTGTAAACCCTATCAATAATGGCAATAAGTAGCGCAGCATCGGGTCAACCATTGTTGCCAATTGTGCATTTGGCAACCAACCATCTTCAATAAATAAAGCCGTTATAATCCCCCAAGCAATAAATGCACCGATGTTCGGCATGATCATTCCGCTTAAATAACTACCGAACTGTTGTGCTTTTGCTCGAATGCCCTTCTGTTCAGCCATTTTTCACACTCCCTTTAAAGTAATATCTTATACTTTTATTCTAAAGTAATTTGTTCGCACTACTCAATGGAATCTAAACATAACTTTGGCAAGGGACTTGTTGCCATCATTTGAATTGGTTGTCTCTGTTGTTACTATGCCCATTTTGAGTGATAAGATAAGCTTGAGAATACAAAATAAGCACCTATGGCTTACTAAGCCAAGGTGCTCATTCTCCTTCTTATAATTGATTCATCACTGAATAAGCTGCTTCGTCCGCAATAATCGTTACGTTTGGATGTTTTTTCAAGACAGACGCTGGGATTTCTTCTGTTACGTCACAAGTGAGTAAGGTTGCCAAGGCCTCTGCTTTATTTTCACCAGAAATAAGCAGAAGTATTTCTTTACTTTCCATGATCGTTTCAATTCCCATGGAGATTGCCTGAGTGGGCACTTCTTCAATAGAGTGAAAGAAGCGTGAATTTGCCTCAATGGTCGATGCTTCCAAATTAGCAACTTGGGTTCTGCAAGTAAATGGTGTACCAGGTTCATTGAAGCCGATATGGCCGTTTGCACCAATTCCTAGTACTTGAATATCAATTCCCCCTGCAGCCTGGATGGCTTCTTCATATTCTTCGCATTCTTGCTGTAAATCTGGAGCAACTCCATTGGGAATCCGGACATTATCTAATGAGATATTAATATGATCGAATAATTTATCTTTCATAAAATAATAATAGCTGTTTGGATCGGTTTTTTCGATGCCGACATATTCATCGAGGTTAAATGTCTTTACCTCCTGAAAGGAAACCTCGCCTTGGTTATATTTCTTAATTATTTGTTTGTAAAGCCCTTCAGGAGTCGAGCCGGTAGCTAATCCTAATACAGGATTTTCGAGTTCATTGATTCTTTCAACGAGGAAAGAACAAGCCCTCTCGCTCAATGCATCATAATCTTTTACTTGAATGATTTTCATCTTTTTACTCTCCTTGTAGGAAACGCGCATCTTAGATAGATGACGTTAAGATTGATATGGTCATGAAACAACCATATTGGTACATTAAGTTTAACACTTTTGAAATTGATAAAGTGTGTCAATTTCAGGAATTTGTGTAGATATTCACAATGGAGTTGATGTATGATAAAAGAAGATTATGATACGGGAGGGGCTAACGATTAATATTTCAATTATTAAAGCAGCTCCAGAACATACGGAAGAGATAAGTAGAATCTGTTCCATTGGCTGGCGGCAAACGGTTCGAGGTGTTTATGATGAGGAATACCAAGCTAAAAATGTAGAACATTGGTATAACCATGAACGGGTTCTTGAAGATATTGTTCAAGGTGCATACACGCACGTCGCATTGGTAGATGGAGAAGTTGCTGGGACAATCGGAGGGGTGATGACAGGTCCAAGTGTCAGTGAGATATATGTTTTCTATGTAGATGAAAACTATAGATATCAAGGTATTGGTGCAAGGCTACTCGAGGCATTTACGATGAAACATGTAGAAAAAGGTGCAAGGGAACAGTATGTATCTGTTGAAGAGGGAAATGAACTTGGCATCCCTTTTTATAAGGCTCGTGGCTTTCGGCAGCTGGATCAGAAAGGGCGCTATTTACGACGAATTGGTTAAGGTCTGTCTTCCCAGGGTTCAAGTTGGCCAACCGTGAGCACTTGCCTTTTTCCTTTAATTGCTTCAATTACACCATTAGAAATTTCCTTGTTAGTTAACCATCTAGAGTGATTGCCCTCGATTACAAAGCCCAGTTGGACTTGATGATACAAACAATTATTAGGTACAATCGTCTTTTGTTGGATTTCATCTAAGTCTGTACTGCTGCCTAGTATATGGAATAATTCCCACTCATTTTGACTTTTAGCGACTTCATTTGTGATTATTGGCAGGGCATTTTCGGCAATGGAATGAATCCATGCTACTACGATATTGATGTTGCCATTTTTCTTAATTGTACCGTTAATTTTTTCTTGTAATTTCTCTTCATTTCTGTAATTAACGAAGAGTGGTGTTATCTTTTCACTTGAAACAGTCTTGCTCATTAGTTCTTCCATCCGTTCAGGATTACGAGCAACGATGGACACGTGGTAACCTTGATCCACTAGCCAAAGTGATACGTCTGATAACATGCCTGTTCCACCGACTACTAGTGCGTGTTTCATTCCAATCTGCTCCTTCTAAGTTAATTTTTTTAAAATCAAGTTGTATCACCGCGATATTGGGAATCATCACCCGTTTAGACACATGAACGGGTAATGATAAGATTTTATATTTACCTTATTCCTCTCTCATATTGAAACGGTGGACTTACTTTCCGAGTTAGTTTTTTCTCTGCGTGTAATCCCCAATAAGGATCGTTAAGCATCCCTCTTGCTATAGATACAAGCTCTGCATCTCCATTAGTAATGGTCGCTTCAGCAAGTTCTGGGTTGCTCAAATTACCTACTGCGATTACTGGAACGTCCAATTGTTTTTTGAATTCGCGTGCGAAAGGAACTTGATAGCCTGGGGTGTTTAATGGTTTACGTTTACCTGGGGGACCTTCTCCACCGCTAGAAACGTGAAAGACATCAACACCTGCTTCTTTAAATCGCTTGGCAATCGCGATTGAATGATCTAAGTCATATCCTCCATCGATATATTCTATAGCAGACATACGCATAAGAAGGGGCATATCTGCAGGTATTACGCTTTTTACTGCTTTAACGATTTCTTCCCCGAACAGAGCCAAATCTTTTCCATACTCATCTGTACGATTATTAATGCTCGGTGACATGAATTGATGAATAAGATAGCCATGAGCACCGTGTAACTCAATCGTATCAAATCCAGCTTTTACTGCTCGCACGGCAGCTTCCTTAAATTGCTGAACCGTTTCTTTTACTTCTTCGGTTGTTAAAGCTCGTGGGGCTTTTAGTCCACCATCCATAGTTTCTTCTGGCAATACTTCTACTGGAATATTGGAAGGCCCTACCGGTTGTTTTGCATCTTCCGCTTTTCTCCCAGCATGAGCAATTTGAATACCAACCTTGGCATCATGCTTTTTGATAGCTTGAACAAGGCGTTCGTAATGTGGAATATGTTCATCTGACCATAATCCAAGGTCGTTATCTGTGATCCGACCCTCGGGAGTGACACTCGTCATTTCCATTATGATGAGACCAGTTCCTCCAACTGCTCGTGAGACGTAGTGGACAAAATGCCAATCATTTGGAATCCCATCCTCTTTTGTAACGGAATATTGACACATTGGTGCCATTACAATCCGATTTTTTAATGTTAAATTCTTAACCGTGTAAGGGCTGAATAGTTGACTCATCATGTAAAACTCCTTTCATTTGTTTGCGCATGCATATAATATAACGTACAATATATGCAGGTGCAATAAATATGTTTAGAGGAGATTATTCTTATGGATCATAATGAACTGTTTCATGCTTGGATCAAACTGACAAAATATCATGACCGCATATTAAAAGCAATTGATTATACACTTCATGATCAGTATCAAATAGGAATAAAAGAGTTTTATCTGATGTATTATTTACAGCAATCTGAACAGAAAAAGATGAGATTATCGGATTTAGTTCCGAAAGTGGGTCTCAGTCATAGCGCGTTATCACGGTTAGTTACAAGACTGGAGAAATATCGGGATGGTGCCTTGGTGGAGCGGCAAGCGGACAAGGAAGATAAACGATCGGTTGCTATTGTGCTTCTAGAAAAGGGAGAAGAACTTGTTTCTGAAATGCAAATGCTGATTAATGAGAGCTTGCAATCGAGAATGGTAGAGAAGGATATAATAAATATTAAGCGGCTTGTTGAGTGAAAAGTGATGTGGTTTCGAAATTATCAAATATAGACTAATCAGGTCTCATAGGATTCCGGCTTTCTTTATCTAAGAATTTAAGTGAAATATATTGTTAACAATAATCGTTATAGGGGCAATTAAAAATTAAGAATCCTCCATGTAGACAAAGGTGGAGAACAAGCTAAATTTGTCGTTGAATATTTGAAATCAAGGGAACAATTGCAGCAAGGGGACAGGAAGGTGAATACCTAGCAATAGATAGAGTAATAAATGGAAAGGGCCTGCTATGCTTTGCTGCAACTCCCCCCTTGAAAAGTTAGTAATCAATTCTTTTAAATTTCCATTGTCCTATTAGACTTGAAACAATGATCCATAATAATAGTATTAATATTGCTTGGGAAAGTGACCCATCAGCAGAATAAACATCGATGAGTGTGGATAATGCATCCTCGGGAAAAAGCGGTAATAATATATTAGAAATATCGGCGGGAAACATTTTAATGAGCGCTGGAAGGAACATCACGCTTAGTGCAAAAGCTGCCCCCCCAAATGCGGATTGTAGATAAAAAGTACCTGACGCGCTTAATAGGCTGTAGAATAATACCATCACGACAGAACCAACAATCCTAGTAAAAATATTTATAACGAATATTGATAAGCCTCCCATATCATTCATTGATAATACCAGCTGATCAATGGCCAAGAAAAGTAGTATTAATATAATGCTAGTAAGAATGGCGAGAATGGATATAAATGAAACTTTAGACAGAAAATAATTTCGCCGAACGGGAGTAATTGCAAGGTTTGTATGAACTGCTCCTGAAGTTAAATCTTTTTTGATATAATTAGCAGTAAATATAACGAGCATTATTGCTGCAGCGTCCATACCAAGTAATGTTATATCAATAACTTCCATACTAGATAGCTCTATTAATACTCTCCCTTGTGTAACATTCGTGGTGAATAAAAAAGTCATTCCCAGTAAGGTACTCAAACAAATGGTTGAAAGCAGAAAGTATCGATTGCTTGGAAGGAAGAATGTTTTTTTGAAATCTGCCTTAATTAAGTTTTTCATTTGGTCTCAACTCCTTTTGCAACATATTCTACTTTCCCATCGGTTATTTCGGTAAATAGGTCTTCTAAAGAAGGATTTACTTTTGTTAGTTGAAATAGGATAATGTGATGATCATGAGCTAACCTTCCGATTTCACTTGCATCTAAGTTTCGTACTTCGAGACCTGGGTTATGAGGTTTGATTAAAGCATGTTTTTCCTGTAGTACGCTTTTTAATTTAACA
>NZ_JAXHDC010000008.1:0-84647 GCF_037072045.1 Oceanobacillus sp. MO10714A
ATATAAAAAGCACTCGTTAGATAAATCCAACGTTTCTTCTTACCTCTTTTTTCATACTGGTTGTTTTGTTCAGTTTTCAAAGAGCAAATTTTCTGCCGTTTTCTTAACGGCGACTTATCTAATATAACATGAATGTAATATCCTGTCAACGACTATTTTTTATTTATTGTCGCTAAGTCATTTGAATCTCTTTCGCTTTTGACGACGATTATTAATGTACCATGATATAAATTGGAAGTCAACGAAATAAAGAAAATCTAAATTATCTTTTAATTACGTTCAAAACAAGAAAATAAACGCTTCTATTATGTAGTAAAATGACATCATGATTCCATTTCTCATTTTTATTTTACTAGAATCCGAACCTGTCACGAATCCCTAACCTTTTAATCCTCAATTTCAAAGAAAATATGCTATACTACAAATGGAATACTAAGGGAGGAATCTGAAAAAACATGTCACAATTAGTCTATTCGAGTAAAATAAATAAAATCCGTTCATTTGCTTTAATCTTGATTTTTGCTGGAATTCTTCTTATGTATGTAGGTTTGATTTTCAAAAGTAGAGAATGGTTGATGGTTATCTTCTTCATATTTGGTCTATTAGCAATCTTCGCGAGCTTAATTGTCTATTTATGGATCGGTACACTCTCGCTCCGAGCCGTCCCGATAATATGTCCCAGTTGTGAGAAACCGACAAAAATGCTCGGACGGGTTGATGCGTGCATGCACTGCAAACAACCGCTCACATTAGATAAAGATTTAGAAGGTATGGAGTTTGACGAGAAATACAATAAACGTAAATATGCCAAACAAAAAAATCAATCAACCGATTAAAAAAGTCACCCGGGGTATCATCCCAGGTGACTTTAGTTTAAATTAATGTTTCTCTGTTGCTACCTTACTGCACTCTTCACAAGTTCCATACAATTCCAGGCGGTGGTGGCTAATGTTAAAGCCCGCTACTTGTTCTGCCAGAGATTCTACTTCATCCAATGATGGGTAATGAAAATCTACAATCTTACCGCAACTGTTACAAATAATATGGTAATGGTCGGTTGTAGTGCAATCAAACCTGCTGGAGGAATCTCCATAGGTTAGTTCACGTACGAGCCCGATTTCTTTCAACACACGTAAATTATTGTAAACTGTTGCAACACTCATATTAGGAAACTTCCCCTCCAGCCCTTTATAAATCTCGTCCGCTGTAGGGTGAGTCATCGAACTTAGAAGGAATTCGAGAACTGCATGACGTTGTGGAGTAATCCGGACGCCTGATTCTTTTAATGTATCAATCGCATCTCGCAGTCTTTTTTCAGACATCACAGCAACCTCGCTTTCAATTAAATATTCAATCTAATAGATAATATAACATACAACTTATATTATTAATTAATAATCTTTATAATCAGTGTACCGTTATTCTCAATTCTAGTCAATATAAGTAGCTTGAGAATAGTGAAAACTTATCAATTATCTGCTAATATTAATTAATAACCGCGAGTTAAATCAATTTTATTGATGTATTCACCCTTATTACTTACATATACGGCAAGGTTCTTATGGAAGATATCCAATGCCCGTTTCACATATTCTGGAGATAGACCAGAGATGTGTGGGGTGATTGTAATATTCTCTTCTTTCCAGAAGCCATGCTCTTTAGGGAGTGGCTCCTCTTTAAAGACATCAAGAACAGCATGGCCAATTTCTTCGTTGCGTATCGCCCGCAGCAGATCTTCTTCAACCAATACATCTCCTCGGCCCATATTTAAAAACACGGCGGATTCTTTCATTGCTTTAAAATGTTCATAAGTTAAAAGCTGTTTCGTTTCCTCTGTACTCGGTAGAACAGAAACAATTAAATCCGCTTTAGGTAAAATATGCAGTAATTCCGCTGTGTTATATACTTCATCAAAATGCTCAGCTGCTTTCCCGCTCCGGGAAATTCCTATTACATTCATTTGAAATGCTTTCGCCAGTCTTGCAGTTTCGCCACCGATTGCACCTGTTCCAAGGATGAGTAATGTCTTTCCGGTAATTTCTCGAACCCTTACTCCTTTATCCCACTTGGAATGACGCTCATTTTCAATAATGGTTTTCGAATTGCGGTATACTTGAAGAAGCATTGCAATTGCATATTCGGCCATTTGCGTCTTATGGATGCCTCGCGCGTTTGTAAGCAGGATCCCCTTTTCTTTCAAGCGTTCAAACGGAAAGCCATCCACTCCCGCAGATAAGCAAGCGATCCATTTTACGTTAGGTGCTTTTTCAAGCAACTCTTCCGTCACATCATTTCCGTACGTAACATATACTTCTGCCTTCTTCAAATGCCTCTCCACTTCTGCATCAGTTTCGCCAAAAATAAATTGCTGCTCTGGAAAAGTCTTTATCAATTTTTCTTGATGCTTGTCTGCTACTTTAGCTGAAAATACAATCATGAAATCACTCCTCATCCCTATAGATTATGTTCTATTATGCATGAACTTCATCACGTAAATATTCCAGTGCCTCTTCCACATGCCCTTTCACTCGGACTTTACGGTATTCTTTTAATAACTTTCCTTCTTTATCAATAATAAAAGTAGAGCGTTCAACTCCATAATATTCTCGTCCAAAATTCTTCTTCAACTTCCAAACATCAAAGGCTTTAGCTAATTCATGGTTCTCATCCGCCAATAATTCAAACGGCAAATCATGTTTTTCGATGAATTTCTGATGTCTTTCCACCGGATCTGGACTTACTCCAAGAATCACTGCATCCAGCTCACTGAATTTCTCATGATTATCTCTAAAATCACAAGCCTGCGTTGTACAGCCTGGCGTCATATCTTTCGGGTAAAAATAAAGAATGACATATTTCCCCCTATAATCACTCAAACTGATTTCCTCTCCGGACTGATTCTGTATAATGAAATTGTTAACTTCTTTTCCTAATTCAACTGTCATGAAAATTCCTCCATCTCTTTTATCGCGGTGTAACTGGGTATAGCCCCCACATCAAGCTCCAGCAGACATTTCAGTTTCTAAGTGGGAGTTGCAGCAACCAGTAACTGCCCGGTTCGTTCGACTAACATTCCGTGAAAGTGAAGTACAGCCCCACAGAATGAAGTTCTACTTTATACCCACTATATCATAGACAGTAACTGGATTCCTTAAAAAATGCTTTAATTCATTATGTACGAAATGATAATATTTGATATAGTAAATAGGCATCTATTCATTATATGTATTACTGTAATAACTCATGAACAAGGAGGCTTAACGATGAATCATCAAACATCAGAAAAATTGCATCAAGAAGCATTAGAACATATTGTCGGCGGAGTGAACTCCCCTTCCCGCTCTTATAAAGCAGTAGGTGGTGGTTCACCTGTCTATATGGATCGTGCTGAAGGTCCTTATTTTTACGATGTCGACGGAAATAAATATATTGATTATTTAGCGGCATATGGTCCAATCATTACGGGACATGCACACCCACATATAACGAAAACGATTCAAGAACAAGCGGCAAAAGGGGTGCTTTACGGAGCACCAACGAGTCTTGAAAATAAATTTGCGAAAATGTTAAAAGAGGCAATTCCTTCCCTTGAAAAAGTCCGTTTTAATAACTCGGGAACAGAAGCAGTAATGACAACTATCCGTGTCGCTCGTGCATATACCGGACGAGATAAAATCATCAAATTCGCTGGGTGCTACCACGGACATTTTGATGCAGTGCTCGTTGAAGCAGGCTCAGGACCTTCCACATTAGGAACACCGGATTCAGCTGGTGTTCCACAAACAACGGCCAATGATGTCATCACTGTTCCTTTCAATAATTTAGCAGGACTAAAAGAAGCATTAGAAAAATGGAAGGATCAAGTAGCTGCAGTTCTTGTGGAACCGATTGTCGGGAACTTTGGAATCGTGACACCACATGACGGGTTCCTTCAAGGCGTAAATGACCTTGCCCACGCGGCAGGTGCACTCGTTATTTATGATGAAGTCATTTCTGCATTCCGCTTCACTTATGGAAGTGCCCAGCAAGTGTACGGTGTCGAACCGGATATGACAGCAATGGGTAAAATCATCGGTGGCGGCTTGCCAATCGGTGCTTATGGCGGGCGCAAAGATATAATGGAACAAGTTGCCCCGCTCGGTCCAGCTTATCAGGCAGGCACGATGTCAGGTAACCCGTTATCCATGGCTGCGGGGATTGCCTGTTTGGAAGTGCTTCAAGAAGAAGGTGTTTACGACAGGTTGGAGAAGCTTGGTGCACAGCTTGAAGCAGGTATTTTAGAAAAAGCAGCGAAACATCAAATTGATATTACAATCAATCGTCTGCGCGGAGCATTAACCGTGTTCTTCGGTACAGAAGAAGTAACAAACTACGCGGAATCCGAGGCAACCGACGGTGAGGCTTTCGCGAAGTTCTTCCAACTGATGCTACATGAAGGAATAAACTTGGCCCCATCGAAATACGAAGCCTGGTTCCTAACGACGGAGCATACAGAGAAAGATATTGATGACACAATCGCAGCTGTTGACCGAGCCTTTGAACAAATGAGATAATCAAGAGCGGAAACGCCCGTTTAGCGACGTACGGATTGGACTGAGCCGGAGAAGATAAAGGAAACACAGCGACCAAAGGGAGCTGATGTTGACTTATCGTACGGAGGTAAAGGAAATCCGATAGTCGCTGGGCACTGGAGCTGGATGAGATAGAACAAAAACAGGAAGAAATCTTTTAACGGATTTCTTCCTGTTTTTTATATCTTGATACCATTATCTAAATTCTGGATTTCATATAAATCAAAGTAACTTCCTTGTTTCTTCATTAACTCTTCATGTGAACCTTTTTCCACGATTTTCCCGTTTTCGATAACGACGATTGTATCGGCATGGGTAATGGTAGCAAGGCGATGGGCAACGATAAAAGTTGTCCGCTCCGCAGCAAGTTTTTCCATCGTTTCCTGGATCAATGATTCACTCTCCAAGTCAAGAGCTGATGTTGCTTCATCGAATATGAGAATTGGTGGGTTTTTCAAGAATACACGGGCGATTGCGATTCGTTGTTTCTGACCACCGGATAATTTCACTCCTCGTTCACCGACTAATGTATCATAGCCTTTCGGGAGACTCATAATAAAATCATGGGCATTCGCTGCTTTTGCCGCTTCAATTACCTCTTCATCCGAGGCATACGGATTCCCCATTCGGATATTCATTGCAATCGATTCACTAAATAAAATATTGTCCTGTAAAACCATCCCAATATTATTCCGTAAAGAGCGTGCTTTTACATCCCGAATATCTGTACCGTCTACTCGGATTGCTCCACCGGTCACATCGTAAAAACGCGGAATCAAGCTAATAAGTGTTGATTTCCCGCCACCGCTCATTCCAACAAGGGCAACGGTTTCCCCTTTTTCCACTTTGAGGTTCACATCTTTCAGTACTTGCAATTCATCCTCATCATAATGGAATGAAACATGTTCGAACTCCACCGTACCTTCCACTCGGTCCAATTGCTCGGCGCCCTCTTTATCCGTAATATCATATTTTTCATTCATGAATTCGAATACCCGGTCAATCGAAGCAATTGATTGGACTAGGACAGTGGATGAGTTGACTAAACGGCGTAACGGGCTATACACCCGGTCCATGAACCCGACAAAGGCAACCATCGTACCGACTGTCACATTCCCATTAATCACCTGGTAACCTGCATAAGCAATCACGAGCAGTGGAGCAAGGTCTGTGATTGTGTTCGTGACGGCAAATGTTTTCGCATTCCAGTCTGTATGTTCTAGGGCTTTATTCAGAAAGCCAGAGTTTCGCTTACCAAATTGTTCCTGCTCATAATCCTCCAACGCGAAGCTACGGGTGACAGGTACTCCTTGAATTCGTTCATGGAGATGGCCCTGAACCTCTGCCAATTTCTGTGACCGTTCTCTTGTAAGCTGCCTGAGTCGACTATAAAAATATTTAATTGCAAATCCGAAAAACGGAAAGAGCGCAATAGCGACGAGTGTTAACGGAATATCCATAGCAAACATGATGCCAAGTGCAATAAATATAGTAATTAAATCCAGCCACACGTTCATTAACCCGGTCATCACGAAATTCTTCGTTTGTTCGACATCATTTATTACCCGGGAAATTATTTCACCGGATTTTGTCTTCGAATAATATTTTAAACTGAGCTTTTGAATATGGTCAAAAAGCTTATCACGAATATCGAAAAGAACCGTATTTCCGACCCACTGGGCGTAATATTGTCTGGCATATTCAATCGGTGGACGGATGATTAAGAATATCAGAAAGGCGATTCCCATTACCCATAAAAGTTGGGTTACTTTCTCATCCGTTGTCAATGTCTCCACATAAATAATATCATCAAGGACATATTTAAGTATCAGTGGCATTAACAAAGGGATTCCGAATTTTAAAATCCCGATTAAAATCGTCAGGAAAATCTTCCACTTATATGGCTTTACAAATTCCATATATTGTCTAATACTACTCATGCAGTCATCTTCCTCTTATACGTGCTATAAATAATAGTTACCCATCTATTGTTAACCTTTTTCCTTTCACTTGTAAAACAAAATGCCTTGCTACAATTTGTAACAAAGCATTTAGATCGATTTCAATCTAACGGTATGTAAGGTATCGTTCATACCAATTATCGACGAAATCCGGTGCGAAGGGACCTTTCTGCTGATGGATCCAATGTTTCAATAATCTTAAGTTTTTTTGTAAGATCCGGTCGATTTCAATCGGATAATTCATCAATTTCCTATGGAGATCATATTCATCTTCATCAAGCAGCTCATACGTCATGTCCGGAAACACTCTCACATCCAAATCATAATCAATATATTTCAGGGCTTTATCTTCATATATGAATGGAGAACTAAGATTGCAATAATAATGTATGCCGTTATTTCGGATCATGCCGATAATATTAAACCAGTGTTCGGAATGGAAATAACAGATTGCCGGTTCCCTTGTCAACCATACTCTACCATCACTTTCCTTCACCTTTGTCCGATCATTTGCCCCGATTATTTCTGACTCCGTACCTTTTAAAACTAGGCTGCTTTCCCATATGCGATGAACCGTCCCATTATGTTTATAGCTTTGTATTTCTATTCTAGAACCAGGCTCCGGAGCAACCACTTGGATCAACCTTCCTTTTACGTTAATTACTCTTTTCTTTTTATATCTTATCTATTATAAAGGGAATGATATAAAATATAAAGGAAAAGAGCCTCCTATAACGGAAGCTCTTTTTTATCCAAGTTATTTTTTGTTTTGTTGAGACTTTTGGTTTTTGCGTTTTACTTCTTGTGCATCAGTCTCAGAAGCAAACTCTGTCCCATATTGACCTTGCTGTGCCATTTGGTTTTGCTGTCTTACTTTTTGTACATTGGTGCCCGCCTTAGAGTTTTTAGGGTTGTTGTTAGCCATCAATATCACCTCCGTAGTTGTTAATTTATCCATTTCTCGCAGGACTATACGGAGGAAAATATTACTTCTGGAAAGCTTGGAGAGGCACTAGGCACCAAAATGTCTAAAAACCGCGGATTCTTAAATGCGATACAGGAAATGGTAGTTTTTTCATTTCGTCTGGGCTCGCCAGACGGAGGCGGTTGTCTGCCACTTCGATCGCATCTGTTTGGGCTTCGTAAATTTCGATATCCCATATTAAATGGCTGAAGACGTGTTTCAAATCGCCGTCCCGTTTCCCAAGCCTAACATCAACACCATATTCTTTTTTAAACCACTTCGGGATATCGATTAGAGCAACTTCGCTGAGCGGAACCATTGGAAATTGGTACATATTCGCAAGCAATCCCGTTTCCGGTCGTTTTTCAATTAAATAATTGCCGTCCGCATTTTTCACCTTTAGTGCTGCATAAAATATTGGCTTTTGTTTTTTCGCCTTCGATTTTACTGGTAATTCGGCTTGAGCACCGACTTCAAAGGCACGGCAATGTTCTAGTACGGGACAGACGAGGCAAGCAGGTGACTTCGGTGTGCAAATTGTTGCACCAAGGTCCATAATCGCCTGATTAAAAGATGATGGATCTTCTTTTGAAATCACTTCCCTAACGACTGTTTCAAAATGTTTTTTCGTTCGCGGACGAGCGATATCATCATTAATTAATAACAAACGGGAAAATACGCGCATGACATTTCCATCCACGGCTGGTTCTGGCTGATTAAATGCAATAGACAGAATTGCTCCTTGAGTGTAGGGGCCGACACCTTTTAAGCTTCCCAACTCCTTCTTTTCATCCGGAATGGTTCCCCCATAATTTTCCACGACTTCCTGTACCGCTGTATGTAAGTTCCTCGCCCGTGAATAATATCCTAACCCTTCCCACTCTTTCAATACTTCTTCTTCTGGGGCTTCTGCGAGTGAGTATACGGTTGGATATTTCTCCATAAAACGTTTAAAATAAGGGATAACAGTATCTACTTTGGTTTGTTGCAGCATGATCTCAGATACCCAAATACGATAAGGGTCCCTCGACTCTCTCCAAGGGAGCATGCGCTTATTTTCATGATACCAAGTTAATAAATCAGATTCGAATGCTTTTATGTTAAAATTTTGTAAAATATCTTCTACCATTGTGCCACCTTCCTTTGGTACAATTGATGTATACGATTAAAAGTAACCTAAAAAATTATTGCTGTTTTTGACTATGAACATTGATTAATAATAATTAAAACGATAGGAAGTGTCCTTAATTATGGATACCGCTACACATATTGTAATGGGCGTCTCACTTGCAGGACTTGCAACATTAGACCCCGTTGTACAGAGCGATCCAATGCTCTTTAACGCTGTACTCGTCGGAACAATTGTCGGGTCCCATGCACCAGACTTTGATACCGTATTTAAAATGAAAGATAACGCCACCTACATCCGGCACCATAGAGGAGCAAGCCATTCGATCCCAGCCGTTATCCTATGGGGGCTACTCGTTTCCGGTGGTATATACTTATTCGTCCCAGAAGTAAGCTTTCTTCATTTATGGCTCTGGACTGCCCTTGCCGTGATCATTCACGTGACAGTTGATCTCTTCAATGCATACGGAACTCAAGCTTTCCGGCCGTTTACGAATAAATGGATTGCAAAAGGCTTCATCAACACGTTCGATCCATATATTTTCACATTGAACGTTGTCGGAATCATCGCCTGGTCACTCGGGGCAAATCCCGCCTATACGTGGATCACGATTTATACGGTCATCATCCTCTACTATATTAAACGATACTTGGATAAACGGGAAATCGTTCATAAAATCAAAGAACATTTTCCTGATACAGTAGAGATTACAACTTCACCAACATTAAAGCAAAATTATTGGCGGGTCGCAATTACGACGAAAAATCGGTTCTATGTAGGTAAAGTGGAAAATCGTCATATTGAAATTGTAGATGAATTCGAGAAAATATCCTTACCGGAAATTCCACTTATTGAAACAGCGAAGACGGATGAAAATATTGCTGCATTCTTGAACTTCTCCCCCGTTTACCGCTGGGAAATCAATGAGTTCGATGCCTATACCGAAGTAAGACTGATTGACCTTCGCTACCGCTCGAATGATTATTATCCATTTGTCGCTGTAGTGAAAATCAACCCAGACCTTGAAGTTATCAGTTCCTACACAGGTTGGATCTTCTCTGAGCATAAGCTGCAGCGGAAATTATATGCTAGTGACACGCTCGCCTAAATTGATTTATCGTTAGAAAACGAAGGTTGTCACCAAGCTATTAGGTGACAACCTTATGTAGATAATAATACCAAATAAGAACAGCAGGCTATCCTGTTGTTCTTTTATTTATCCACCTTTTTGCCAAGTAGTGAAATCGGCAATGCTTCTATCGCTTCATATCGTTCATCAAGCAAATTAATTCGATATCCCCAAGCAAATATACCGTTTATGTACTCAATCTGAAATCGGAAACCTGGCTCCATCTTCAATTGATAAATTTCTTCTGGTTTGAATTCATCTGGGGTCATCGTGTAGGAAATGGCAACCTGCATTTTCCTTTCATTAATCTGTACTTCGGAAATATTCCCTTGCTGCTCCGCTTTCAGTGCTTTTTCTTTTAATTCCCCAATTTCTTTATATAGTTGCTCCACGGAGTAATCACTATATCGATAATTCATGTCGTTTCCCCCTATCCTTCTTCTAGCTTACCAACTTTTCACCAGGAAGGGAATAATCAAACTCCTCGCGGGAAAATTTGTTATTCCTGTTCGATCTGTTCTTCAATAAACCGCTCAATTAAATCGAAGGGAAATCCTTTCCGGTACAATCCCTCTTTAATCTTGTTTCGGAGCTCATAACCGGAAAACTTCGCTGCATGTCTCCTCACCAATTTCTCCCCTTGGAAAACAAGAGCATCCCATTCTTCATCTGTATCCAATTCACCGAAAAACTCCGAGGCAACATCTTTCACAACATCGCTAGCAAAACCTTTCTGAATCAAGTTCATCTGAAGCTGTTCCATCCGTTTACGAAAAGCATGCTTTGTGGATTGCCGAAGTTTCTTTTCCATAAACTTATACGCCTTATCATATTGCTCCTCATACCCATACATCGGAATGACACTTGCAATAATTGCCGCACTGACACCTTTTTCTTTTAATTCCTGCTCAATCAGCTTTGGACCTTTCGACGAGGTGTTCATTCTGGTGCGGATGAACATTTCGGCAAATTCCCGATCGTTCAGCAGTTTTTCTTTCGTCAGGCGCTCGATGATTTTCTCTATATACTCAGGCTCTAATTCCTTCTTCATTAAATAGTCATAAATTTCTTTTTTTGTCCGCATTCGATAGCTTAAAAAATGAATAGATTGGGTATAGAACTGATGGAGCCTTTCTTTTTGCGTTATTTTCTTGATTGTCTCTTCATCTAGTTCCAATCCCTTACGCAGCCTGAATTCGATTAGTACTGCTTCATCGACACCGAATGCAAAAGCTTCACCATTTCCATCATCAAGGAATATGTTATAACGGCTCGTATTTTTCTGTTGCGTTGTGATTCGGGTAATTTTTTTCAAAATCCTTCACCCCTTCCATCCTATTTTATCATGAAAAGAGAAGGGGCAGTGAATGTTCAGCATCCACCCAAATTTGTTTTTCATTAACCGATCATAAGTTGCTTTCGAAGGCTTGACACAGGGCCTTTGGATACTTTAATCCCGGCAGAAAAATCAGACGAAAAAGAAACAAAATCAGTAAAAAATTTTTAATAATATTTTTTTAAAAAACCCATTCACATTTTGTAAAATCCGTTGTAGAATGAGTTAAGTAAATTGATTACATCATGTAGAAAAGAGATGACGGCTTACAGCATTCCGTACGATTAAGAAATTTAATAGGGAAGGCAAATGGTGCGCCACCGGTATGTTCATACTGGTTCTAGTGGGTTCGATTCCCACCCCGAATTTTTGTTTATCGCAAGTTTTAACGTAATATCGTGGATAAAAATTCGTGGGTAGGATTCAGGAGGACCGCTTGTTTTAGTGGCTGCACCTTGAATAATACCCACCTGGAATAAAGGAGGGTTTTTTTATGCTAAAAATGCGTGAATTACAAGAGGTGCCAGTTCTGTATGAATTGATGACACATCCTGAAGTATTTCCCTACGTTAGACAAAAAGCCGACACATTGGATGAATTTTATTTTGTAACAAGACAGACGATCGAAGCCGAACAAAACCAAGAGTTGATTTCGCGAACGATTCTAGATGAATTCGGGCAGCCGATTGGTACAATCAATTTATTTGATATTGAAGAGAATCACGGATTCCTCGCCACTTGGATTGGGAAGCCTTATTTTGGCAAAGGGTATAACCGTCAGGCAAAGGATATGTTTTTTGACGAGTTATTTTTCACCCAAGGGATAGATGGTATATTCATGAAGGTTCGTAAAACGAATATCCGCTCCTTAAAAGCCGTATTAAAGCTTCCATATATCGCATTAGCTAATGAAACCTATCCTGAAGTGTTCGCGAAAGTCAATCCAGATGAGGAGATTTATGATTTATTCGTTATATCAAAGGAAAGCTATGTCTCCTACAAACAATTCGTACCTGTAGAAACAGCAGCGAGTGGTATAGAGGTTTCATAAAGTGAAACTTCATTCAGTGGGGGATCCTTCCCCCCTAATAAAGGCCGTATATTAAAATAACCAAAGCTGGTTCAGATATATCTGGCAGCTTTGGTGTTTTATTTGCTCCTATACACCGTTACTGAGTTAGATTCTCCTTATCTGTCTTAAACTGCTTCAGTGCTTCTTCCAATGCTCTTTCCTTTGTATGTTCGAAAGCATACACCGTCTGGATACCCGAGCTCTCAAAATCCATTGTCGCCTGCCAAACCTGACACTTCTCCACCCCTTCAAGATAGATGATTGTCGTTTTCTTATCCAACACTTCTATTTCAATTCTCTGATTGTTAAACACACTTCGTAATAGCAAGCTCTTTGTATAACTTGAGATTAATGGATGATATAACACCATGCAACCTAGTGACAAAGTATCACCTCCTTCGTTCTAATCAGGAACATATTATCATATGTTAACTAAATGAACAAGCGTAGTGGAACTTATTGTCTTTTTGCGTGATACCATATGTATTGTCTAAACGATTATATGATTCTAAAAAAAGTAGTGATGCTTAAATGATTGAACAAATCGCTTACAATATAAAATTTTTAAGGGAACAGAAAAAATGGACACAGCAAAGACTTGCTGATCAATTAATGATTTCCCGTTCTACCGTGACAAAATGGGAAAACAACCAGCTGACCCCTGATATACAGAGTTTAATTAAACTTAGCAGTGTATTTAACATTACACTCGATAATCTTGTAGGCAATTATACATACCACGAGGAATTGATGAAGGAATTTAAACGGATTTACCGTTCCAAATCGGTTGAATTTGATGATGAGGCTGTTAAACTTGTGGAATATATGATGAAGTTCCCTGAATTGAAAGAACAAATTTATCGTCTACAGCAATTATCCATTAAAAAGCAAATATCGGTTCAAAAGCTATTAGCAAGCATAATCGATCAATATGAACAAATTTGAAAAGAGAGCAGGAAGACTGCTCTCTTTTTTGTTGTTCAACATTCTCACGTATGGTGCAAAGGGTGCTTATGCCTATTGTTTAAAATTCGTTTGTCTGTTATATTAGTAGTATAACAGACAAACGGGTGGGACAGATGCTCTGACCCCGTGTCCCAGTGAAAGGTGGGTGGGTGTATGTTTTTAGAGCTAGATATGGCTGGGGATAAGCCGATTTATGTTCAGTTGAAGGAGCAGATTATTGAGGGGATTGCGCGGGGGAGTTTGCGGCCTGGGGATGATTTGCCTTCTGTTCGGGCACTTGCTGCTGATATTGGAATTAATTTGCACACGGTGAATAAAGTTTATCAACAGCTGCGGCAAGAAGGATATATCCAGATTCACCGCAGCCGGGGAGTGATGATTCATCCGGACGGCTTTCTTAAGGCTGATAAAACGTACCGCACAAATCTTAAAGCAACGTTACGGCCCCTCATTGCGGAAGCGATCGTCCATGATTTTAGTGCAGAGGAATTTGCCCGTTTATCTCAAGAAGTATATGAACAAATTTTAACGAAAGAAGGTGGAGAAGATGAATGAGTTCCTATTTCCAATCATCGTTTTAACGATTTTTATTCCAGTAGTAGTAACGATTACGTTCATCCCTTACTGGACGCGGAGAACGGAAAGCTTTGGAGTTACGATTCCCCAGAAAATTTATCCTAGCGCTGAGTTAAAGAAAATGAGGAAGCAGTATGCAGGATACACAAGTATATTTGCCCTGCTTCTATTAATTGTTTTATTCGCTTTAGACTGGAACGTATCTGAACAGGTGTTGGGAATCCAGTTAGCCATTACCATTATCTTATATCTACTAGTCAGCTTTCTCATTTATTTGAAATTCCACCTTGAGATGAAAAAGCTGAAAGAAAAAAGAAATTGGAATGAAGGAAAAAGCGAGCGTCTTTTTATTAGCACGAATTTCTACCAGGATAAATTAAGATATTCAAATCTCTGGTTTTTAATCTCGTTTTTCACTACATTTATCGTTATATTTTTCACCTTTAAAAATTATCATATACTTCCTGAACGAATTCCAATGCAATATAATTTCTCTGGTGAAGTAACAACCTGGACGGACAAATCATATCGCTCTGCACTGCTTTTTCCAGTTCTAATGCTTTATATGACTCTAATCTTTTTATTTGTAAATACAATTATATCTTGGGCAAAGCAGCAGATAGATAGTGAAAATCCGGAGAAATCATTGAAACAAAATGCAATGTTCCGTAGAAGGTGGTCACTTTTTACCATTATCGGCGGTATTGCCTTAACCTTACTCCTTGCCTTTGCGCAGATCAGCCTATTTTTTAACTTTAGCCCTGAAGTCTTTCTGATGATCACGTTGAGCTTCACAGTCTTGCTCATCGGTGGAGCCATTTACCTTTCGTTTACGACGGGTCAAGGTGGGAGCCGAATAAAGTATGGAACAATGATTAATGATGGGAAAACAATTAATCGCGATGACGATAAATATTGGAAGCTTGGGGTCATCTATTTCAACAGGAATGATCCTGCATTATTTCTTGAAAAAAGATTCGGTGTCGGATGGACGATTAATTTCGCTCGTCCTTTAGCATGGATGACACTTATTCTAATTATCGGGTTTGCGATTCTTATTCCACTATTATTCAGTTAAAATTGGAGGGATAAATATGAATGAATTTGCGATGGAATCTATTAATTTGGGATTGATTTTGCCAATATTTTTTATCCAAGGAATCTTAATAGTCGTAGCAGTTTTCGACTGGATCAAACAGGAAGAAAATGTCCGGGGTAACCGTTGGGTATGGCTTGTTATCATCCTAGTCCTCACGATGATTGGACCGATTCTATACTTTATCTTTGGAAGGAGAAAATAATGATGAGCATCCTATCCGTAACAGGCTTACGTAAAGAGTACAAAAATATGACTGCTGTACGTGGTGTGGACTTCTCTCTTCCTGAAGGGAAGTGTATTGCACTAATTGGACCGAATGGCGCCGGGAAAACGACAATCTTACGGATCCTTGCTGGACTGCTGAAACAGACGGATGGTGCTGTTACTTTTTCCGGTAAAGAAACAAATGCGGATATTCGTAAATTTATCGGCTACTTGCCACAGTATCCTGTTTTCCCTAGTTGGATGACCGCACGTGAATTTCTGCTTTTCAGTGGAGAAATCGCTGGCCTGACAAAAGAAGAAGCAGCGAGACGTGCAGAAGATTTAGCAGAACAAGTTGGGATTACAAATGCACTTGACAAACGGATTAGCGATTTTTCCGGAGGGATGAAGCAGCGTCTCGGAATTGCCCAAGCGATTATCCACTCTCCACAACTCCTGCTGCTTGATGAACCAGTTTCATCCCTTGATCCAATCGGCCGGCGCGACGTATTAACCTTACTCGAACGGTTGAAAAAAGAAATGACGATTCTTTTCTCAACCCATATCCTAAATGATGCCGAAGAAGTTTGTGATGAGCTTCTTTTGCTTCATGATGGAGAAATCAATGAGGCGGGTTCAATGGAAGCGTTACGGGAAAAATATCAAACGTCTGTCATTGAAGTTGAATTTCAAGAAAATCCTCAAAGATATTTAGAGAAGCTAAAACAACTTCCGGGTATAACTGACTGTACGCTCGAACGGCAAATTATAAAAATTCCAGTAGCTGATATTGCTCAAGCTCGGAAAGAGATTTTCCAAGCTGCAGCAGAAGAGAATTGGCCAATTATCGGTTTTAATTTAAATCGTGCTTCTCTTGAAGACCTATTTATGAAGGCGGTGAAGAAATGAGACAGTGGCAAACGCTTGTTAAGAAAGAACTGCTTGGTAACTTTCGGGATAGGAAATGGATTTGGGTACCCATCGTTCTCATTCTCCTTGCCGTCATGGATCCTGTATCAAACTATTATTTACCGCAAATTCTCGATGCAGTCGGTGGACTCCCCGACGGAGCGATTTTCGAGATGCCTCAAGTCACCGGGATTGACGCCATCATGATGAGTATAAGTCAGCTCAGCAGTTTAGGAATATTAATTTTCGTTCTTATTTCCATGGGCACGATTGCTGGTGAAAGAAAATCCGGAATTGCGGAACTGATTCTTGTAAAGCCCGTATCCTATACGGCTTATATTATGAGTAAATGGACAGCTCTGCTCGCACTCGTACTCGTATCCTATATCGTAAGCATGCTGTTCGCCTGGTATTATATCGGGATGCTCTATGAGTTCATACCAATCGGGGATTTTTTGCTCCTTCTTTTCTTTTACGGACTCTGGTTCGTCCTCGTTGTAACACTATCGATTTTTTATAATACGGTATTCAGATCACCTGGACTTGTCGCGTTCAGTACCATTGCAACAATTATAGTTTTGAGCGTTGTAACAAGCATGTTCGGACAAAAATTGAATTACAGCCCGAGCAATCTTTCAAACCACGCCTTGCACTATTTGCAAACCGGCGACATCTCAGGAGCGCTCATCGGCTCAGCAGTAACAACGATTAGCATCTGCGCTCTCCTGCTTGTCTGGAGTATTTATATCTTCCAGACAAAAGAACACGCATCCTAAACCGCGTCTATCATAATTGAAGTTAAATGTTAGAGTAGGAAGAAACCAGGTTTTTATTTTCCTAAACAGGCAGATTATTCGCCTTGGTGGGAAAGTAAATGGAGTTTGTTTGCCCAATTAAGCTGCTTACTCTATGCAATGGGAAAATAAACGAGATTTATTTTCCCAATTTAGCCGAATGCTCTATGTAATGGGAAAGGAAACAGGATTTATTTTCCCAATTTAGCCGAATGCTCTATGTAATGGGAAAGGAAACAGGGGTTATTTGCCCAATCTAGTCGCATGCTATATGCAATGGGAAAATAAACGAGAGTTATTTGCCCAATCCAATCGCTTGCTCTATACAATGGGAAAATAAAAGGGATTTATTTTCTCAATAAAGCCACATGCTCTTTACAATGGAAAAGTAAACTGGATTTATTCCAATCAAGTAGCCTGCACACTTCAAGAAACACGAAAAAAGCCAGCATCATTTGCTGGTTTTTTCTTATTCCCTATCCTTAATTCTTTTCAGGAACCTTTCTATCGGCTGCATTTCAGGAATCACAATATACTGTTTACCGTCCGTCTCGACTATTATATTACCATAGCCGGCTGTCGAGAAGATTTGACTCTCAACTTTGGCCAAATTGTTAATTACCCGTTCGACTGGATGTCCGTAATCATTCGAAGCACTATACGTAATAATCGACACCTCTGGATTTACTTTTTTGAGAAATTTTAATGTACTACTGGAATTCGAGCCATGATGGGCGACTTTTAAAACTTCCGAATTGACATCATACTTTTCAGCAATTGCCTCTTCCTGTTCCGCTTCCACATCACTCATAAAGAGAAAGTCTATTTCATTATAGGACAACTTGAACGCTATGGCTGATTGATTCCTATTTTCCGCATGTTCATCTGCCGCATGTAGAATGTGCAGTTGCACATCTTCTGCTAACATGATTTTGTCATCTGCTTGAGCGATTTGTACGGGAACTTGTTCTTTGAAAAGATAGAACCGATATTTGGCAAAGGTTTTCGTCAATTGAACCTCTCCATTCTCCAAGACTTTCCGTACAGGAAAATGCTCCAACACATCGATTAATCCGCCAATATGATCATAATCCGGGTGGGTCGCAATCATTAAATCAATTTCTTCGATGTGTTGCTCCTTTAAGTATGATATGAGCTTACTTCCCGCTTCAGGAACACCGCCATCGATTAAGATTGCCCGATTATCAGGAGTTTCAATTAACATACTGTCCCCTTGCCCAACATCAATAAAATGGACGCGTAAGCCGCTGTTTGGTGCTGTATATGTAATTTGCGGGATCATAAGTAATAAAAGGAAGAATAAATGGAGTACTTTTTTCATCGGTACCACCCTTTCTTCCTCTTATTTTGCTCCGAAATATTCCGCTTATGAGCATGAAAAAAATCCCGCTGCACTAGGGCGGCGGGATTAACAAGTTTTAAGCCTGTTTTACTATTATTTCATCTTCTTTTACATCAATATGAACCTTATCCACGGATTCGGACTCAAGAATTAAATCAGTAAGTTGGTCTTCAATTTTATCTTGGATGACACGACGTAATGGTCTTGCACCGAAGCGTGGGTCGTATCCAAGTTCGACCAGTTTTTCTTTCGCTGCACTTGTAATTGTGATTTCAATATCATTTTCCTCAATCGTTTCTTCAAGCTCATGCAGCATAAGGTCAAGAATAGATAATAAGTTTTCTTTTGTTAATTCGTTGAACTCTACAATCGCATCGAAACGGTTCAAGAACTCTGGTTTGAAGAAATCACTTAAGTTTTCCAAGGTCGAAACGGCGTCATGTGTGTTATTGAAACCAACATTGACTTTCTTCGTACCTGTACCAGCATTACTTGTCATAATTATGACGGATTCTTTAAAGCTCACCATTCTACCTTGGGAGTCTGTCAAATGGCCATCTTCCATAATTTGCAGGAACATATTTTGCACGTCTGGATGTGCTTTTTCAATCTCATCCAGCAAAATGATGGAATACGGATTATGACGGACTTTCTCGGTTAGCTGGCCTGCTTCTTCATGGCCTACATATCCTGGTGGTGAACCGATAATCTTGGACACGGAATGTTTCTCCATGTACTCACTCATATCAAGACGGATGAGTGCGTCACGTTTACCGAATAATTCTTCTGCAAGAACTTTCGTCAGTTCCGTTTTACCGACACCAGTCGGACCTACGAAGAGGAAGGAACCAATTGGACGTTCTTTCGATTTCAAGCCTGCACGACTACGACGGATTGCTTTAGCAACTTTGTCCACCGCTTCATCTTGTCCAATTACTTTGCCACGTAAATGGGTTGCAAGGCCCTTCATCTGCTTTTGTTCTTCTGCTTGCATTTTCGTTACCGGGATCCCTGTTTTTTCTTCAACGATCAATTCAATATCTGCTACTGTTACATCGGTAACTTTTTCATTGTCATCCGCTTTCTCCAATTGTTTCTGTAATTGGATTTCTTGGTAACGGAGATTTGCCGCAAGTTCGTAATCTTCGCGTTCGGCTGCTTCTTGTTTTTCCTTCACAATTTCATCCAAGCGTTGTTGCAAGGAGTTTGCATCTTGCTGTGAATTTTTTAAATTCAAGCGGGAGCCGACTTCATCCATTAAATCAATCGCCTTATCCGGCAAGAAACGATCTTGGATATAGCGATCTGATAATGTAGCAAAAGCTTCAATAACATCATCAGAATAATTCACTTCATGGAACGCTTCATAGCGATCTTTAATTCCATGTAAAATCTGTACCGTTTGTTCAAGCGTCGGTTCTTTTACAATAACTGGCTGCAGGCGACGTTCGAGTGCCGGATCTTTTTCAATTTGACGATATTCTTTAAGTGTCGTTGCCCCAATTAATTGCATTTCCCCACGGGCAAGAGCGGGTTTAAGAATGTTTCCTGCGTCCATTTGTGAACTCTCTGCTGTACCTGCCCCTACAATTAAGTGGATCTCATCAATGAATAGGATGACATCTTTTCTTTCCTGGAGTTCTGTGATCAGTTTCTTCATTCGTTCCTCGAACTGACCACGAATACCAGTATTGGCAACTAAAGAGGCGACATCCAGCAAGTATACTTCTTTAGAGAGTAACTTACTTGGAACAGTACCTTCGACAATTCGTAGTGCTAGACCTTCTGCAATTGCCGTTTTACCTACACCTGGTTCCCCGATAAGGACCGGATTGTTTTTACTTCTTCTGTTCAATGTTTCAATGACTCGTTTAATTTCCTGATCGCGTCCGATAATCGGATCGATTTCTCCTGCTCGTGCTGAATCAGTTAGATTTTTCCCTAATTGGTCAAGTAGACCTTCACGTTTTCTTGTTTGCTGTTTTGTACGTGCACCTGTTTGTCCATTTCCTCCAGCTTGGAAGAATTGATTTTCAAACGGATTTTGCCCTTGATTAAAATTAGAGAAGAAATTATTTGCCTGGTTCATCATATTTCCTTGTATTTCACGTAAACAGGAGTTACATAGATGCATTTCCATACGCTGTCCGTTCACAAAAACAGACGCATTTACATTTGCTTCATTCTGACCGCAATGTTGACATTTCATCTTACATTCCTCCTAAAGTAGTTTTATATTGATCAAATTTGACTTTGACTATCTTTGACTTTAACTACATTATACTCTGACCTATTTTGACTTTCAAGTGTTTTGCCTAACTTTTTCTAAAAAAATTTATCGTGGGAAAAGAGCGGACATGGCTAGCCCTGAACACCTAAATCACCCACAGCAATTTTATTTTATAGTTTCCGATAGAACGAAAAAGCAGATTGAGAGTCGTTTCATCTCATCTGCTTTTTTCATTTCATATTTTTAGCATCATTTTTATAATCGTTATCCCAAAAATTGATTCCTTTATTTCTTCCGTAAAACTAACAATTGACAATTCGTCAAGAAGGTTGAGTAGATATTTTTAGCAGCCATCTATCATCCCTCACTTCTAAGTATTCTATAGTAGTATACCCAAAATGTGCGCCTGGGAAACTAATGATTCTAGAAATCAGATTTTACAAGTTCTTCATTTCTCTCTGACGTAATTCGATTCTTCTTATTTTCCCTGAAGATGTTTTCGGAAGTTCATCAATAAATTCTATTTCTCTCGGATACCTGAATGGTGCCGTTTCACGTTTCACATGATCTTGTAATTCTTTAATCAAACCTGGGTCGTTCTTGTCCACATTTTGCTTTAATACGATAAATGCTTTTACAATACTTCCGCGAACCTTATCTGGACTTGCCACTACCGCACATTCTTGAACAAATGGATGTTTCACAAGCGCATCCTCTACTTCAAAAGGTCCAATCGTATACCCCGAGCTGACAATGATATCATCCCGGCGGCCTTCAAACCAGAAATAGCCGTCCTCATCCTTGCGCGCCTGATCTCCGGTAATATAAAAATCTCCTCGTCGGGATGCTTTTGTCCGTTCCATATCCTTATAATATTCACGGAAAAGAGCTGGACTGTCGATATGGACTGCGATGTCCCCAACTATATTTACATCTGCAATATTGCCATCTTCGTCAATAATTTCCACTTCATTACCTGGCGTTGGCTTGCCCATGGAACCTGGCTTTACTTCCATATCTTTCGTAATGCCAAGGAGTAGAGTATTTTCTGTCTGACCGTAGCCGTCACGTACCATAATCCCAAAATGCTTGCGGAAAGTATCAATTACTTCCACGTTTAGCGGCTCTCCAGCAGAGACGGCACTACGTAAATGTGGCAGCTTATAATCTTCAAGATGTTCGACTTTCGCCATTAAACGGTATTCTGTTGGTGTACAACAGAGCACATTGATTTCATTATCCTGAAGGAGCTCCAGATATTTGGACGGTTCAAATTTACCGCTATAAATAAATCCAGTCGCTCCTGTTCCTAGTACGGATAGAAACGGACTCCAGATCCATTTTTGCCAGCCTGGACCTGCCGTTGCCCACACTAAATCATCCTCTTCCACGCCAAGCCAATTTTCTGGCGCTGTCTTTAAATGAGCAAATCCCCAAGCATGTGTGTGCACAACACCTTTTGGATTTCCTGTTGTTCCCGAGGTATATGGCAAAAATGCGATTGTCTCCCTGGTCGTATCTGCCATTTCAAGTTCATCACTGGCACTCGCTTTTGCTTCATCGAGAAAATCCCATCCATCAACGGTATGTCCCACAGAAAATTTCTTTAGTTCCGCAAAATTAGGCACTTTCCCTACCTCGCTTGTAGATTCATGAAAAGCTACAACGCCACTAACTTCCCCGTGTTGGATCCGATATTCCAATTCGTTGGCCTTCAGCATTTCGGAGCTTGGAATAATTATGATTCCTGTTTTTAATGCTGCTAAATAGACTTCGTACGTTTCAATGAGTCGTGGCATGATGATGAGAATTTTATCTCCTCGCTGTAAACCACTGTTCAGGAATACATTCCCGATTTTGTTTACATTCCGTATTAAGGCCTGATATGTAATCTCTTTTTTATTATTGTTTTCATCTAGCCAAATAAGTGCTTTCTTGTTTTTATCTTTCGCATATTTCTCGACTTCCATCGCAATATTATATTGTTTAGGTGCAATTAAATCCTCTCTCATCATCGTGACTCCACCACTTTCTTATGAGTTTTCATTATTATAACAAAGAATCAGAAAGTTTGGTATGATTTTAATCTAAAAAAATCGAGAAGCAGCTGTAGTTCTGCTTCCCGATTTTTCTTATGCTTAATAGCCATAAATAACCTCTGGTATATGATCGCGGAGGACAAGGTCGTCAAGACTTTTAAATTGATATCCTTCCTCTTTTAAATCCGTTATCAATGCAGCAAGCGCTTCAGCATTGTCTTTAGAAACTGTATGAAGTAAAACTATTGCACCTGGATGGATTTGTTCCATCACTTCTTCATACGCATAACGCCAGCCTTTCTGATTGGATGTCTCCCAGTCTTTAAATGCAAGCGACCAAAAGATATGAATGTAACCTAATTCATTTGCCCATTCCAATGTCTGCTCACTGAAAATGCCTCTTGGGGGGCGTAGATATTTCAAATCTTTTTGATCGGAAACTTCTCCCACTTTTTCCGCCAAGTCTTCAAGTTCTTTTTGCATAGCTTCTTTCGTTAAAATGGAGAAATCAGGATGATGATAGGAATGATTTCCAATAATATGCCCTTCATCAACCATCCGTTTTACTAATTCAGGGGCGGTCTCAACATAATGTCCGGTGACAAAGAAGGTAGCTGGAACATTTTCCTTTTTCAATACGTCTAAAATTTGCGGGGTGTACCCTTCCTCATAGCCATTATCGAACGTTAAATAAATATATTTCCCGCCAGATTGATCGGCGAAATATGCGCCATATTCCTGTAAAAGCGGATTATAGGAGCCGATTTCCGGTATTTCTCCGCCCTGACCTTTTTTATAGCCCCAGCCATAACCCTTTGCATCAACTTCATTCTCTAAACTGAATCCAAGAAGCAGTGCAAAAATGAAACAAAACCCTAACAAACGCTTCATCAACAACACCCTTTTTTTCCTAGCATAACCTGTAAGGACGAAATTATGCGGAAGTGGGACAGTTGGGGTCAGAGCATTTGTCCCACTTCGTGCGGGACAAATGCTCTGACCCCCGTGTCCCGAAAAAACTACAGGATCATTGCTGCAATCCAGCCGAATATGATCAGTGGGATGTTGTAGTGGATGAATGTTGGTACAACTGTATCCCAGATATGGTTATGATTGCCATCCGCATTTAAACCGGATGTCGGTCCAAGGGTACTGTCAGAAGCTGGTGATCCTGCGTCACCAAGAGCACCTGCCGTTCCGATTAGTGTAGCGATTGCTAATGGCGAAAATCCTGCCGCTACACATATTGGAACATATAAAGCAACTAAAATCGGAATCGTACCGAACGAAGAACCGATTCCCATAGTTACAAGAAGTCCTACTAATAAAAGAATAAATGCAATGACAGCCTGATTATCGCCAATAAAACCAGCAGATGCCTCAACTAATGCATCGACTGCTCCAGTTTCGCGTAAAACTGTTCCGTAACCGGAAGCAACAAGCATAATAAAGGCAATCATTCCCATTAGTCCAATCCCGTCAGCCATAATTTTATCCAGATTCCGGTAGGGAACAACGAGAAAGGCAAACATAACGAGCAGCCCAGCTAACGCACCAAGGATTAAATTTTGTGTTATAATTTGGACGACTAAAGCCGCTACAATTGCGAAGATCGTAAATAAATGTTTCTTATTGAAGGTAAGGTCCTCTTCACCTATCGTCTCAACATTTATAGTGCCACTCCCTCCAGATCCTTTCACCGGGTCTCTTTCTTTCCGGTACGTAATAAAGATTGCGACAAATAGTCCAACTACCATTCCAAGTCCAGGAATTAACATAGCAAATGCTGTGTCCCATGCAGTTAACTCAATGCCACTCTCCGCTAAGCCATCAACAATGATACCGTGGAAAATAGCGCCAAAGCCTAACGGAAGCATTACATACGGCGCTTTTAACCCAAATGTCAGTGCTGTAGCAACAGCCCGGCGATCAATCCGCATCTTGTTAAACAACTTCAGAAGCGGTGGGATTAAAATGGGAATAAATGCGATATGCACAGGAATCGCGTTTTGAGATAGACAAGCGATTCCAGCGATAACAAGCAAAATCGTCGCTCTCTTCCCAGACAATTTATTGATTACAAAATTCACGAGAAAGCCTGTTATTCCCGTATAACTAATAGCAATCGCGAACGCTCCTAATAAAATATAACTTAAAGCCGTATTCGCCTGACCACCCATTCCACTTACAAGTAAATCAATCGTATCTACAAATGAAAGTCCTGACATGACGCCTGCAACAATTCCAGCTGCAATCAGCGCTAACACAACGTTAAGTCGTAATAAGCTGAGGATAGTCAGCACAAGAACGGAAACAAGAACAACCCATTCCACCTATTTCTTCCCCCTTAAAATCTTTACTCTTTCACCACTTTAATACTTCATCATAATAAAGCATTAAAGATAAAAAAGCAACAGTTTTTTAAAAGAGAAACGGGACACGGGGGTCAGAGGCAATGTCCCACTTCATTGGGACATTGCCTCTGACCCCCGTGTCCCGCCTGTTTACTTCACTTGGAAGGAATAGGATAGGTGGTTTTGGACAGGAATCCATGCTCCGATTCCCTGTTTTGTTACATTTTTAATTGTTAGTTGTTTTTTTGTTCCCTTTAATTGGATATATACTTCTCCGAAAGTTACCCGGCCCTTTTCATGAACAGCTGGTGTATACGCTTCAAGAATTCCTAATTTTTCTGGAGGAACAGGATAACCATGAGCCATTTTTGTATTCCGCCCTATCTCCACTTCATAGGAAAGAGGAAGCTTGGTTTTATCTTTCGCTTTTTGCAGTAACATTTTCCTTACCGTTTCTGCATTAGCAATCTTATTCGTGAGCATTCCTTTAATTTCCTTATGTTCCTGTTGAATATAGTTCATCTCCTGCTGACCATCGGGACCGTTTTGGAACTCATTTTTATTAATAGCCTGGTATTCCCAATTCACTCCTGTTTCCAATGATTCGTACTTTAATGGCCAGCGCCCAAGATAAATCTCTCCACGATACCCGAAACCAATTGGAGACGGATCGATACTTGTCTCATTCAGCTGTTGAATCAACTCCGAGTTTTCAATTGCAACAGAGGCACTGTCCAGAAGTTCCTTCGTCTCCTTGCTCGGCTCAACGACTTCATTATCGGAATCGTCACTTTGCACCGTGTTTTCCTTTGATATATCTAATACATGACTCGGTATTTCAAAATTTTCTTCCGTTTCTTTTTTTTCCTCAGCAAAAAATACTACAGGAAATGTAAGCAGGATGAAAAATGCAGCAATCATACCGGATAAACGCTTAATGTTCATGGACCTCCATCCTTTCTTTTCCTATAGTTTTTTCGCTTCATGGAAAAATATACGCGCGGGCAGCACAAAAAATATGCGGATCCGTTCGTTCTTGTAGAGGCCCGCATGTTTTCATTCGCATTGTCAGTGCCTTACTCTTCGATAGGGAAGGAAAGCAACAGTAAGTCAAGTTTTTGTAGTAAGCTGGGTATCATTAGAAAGTAAAAAAAGTCCACACACCTCAATTTGATATGCTCCCAATATGTGAAGGTGGGGATATACAGCCGTAAATCCCTAATTCGGTTCAACTAACATTCAGTGGGGAGGTAAGGATACCCCACTGAATGAAGTTTCACTTTTTTATAGATATTCACTAAACCTGTCTTCGAGACGATCTTGAAGAACAGATATTAGTCCGCATATCGGCCAGTAAATTAAAGCAACTAATATATACATTGTCATCGAGTCGAACGTTCTTCCAGCTATAATCTGAGCTTTCTGAAATAGTTCAGGCACCGTAATCATCGCGGCAAGCGAAGTTCCTTTTACGATACTTAAGAATACGTTCGATAACGGCGGAATTGCAATCCTCACCGCCTGTGGCAAAATGATTTTCCTCATCGTCGTCCAGTAAGGGATATTGAGCGCTTTTGCTGATTCCCATTGCCCAACATCAATACTATTTAACGCGGAACGATTAATTTCAGCTATATATGCCGCACTATTCAGACCGAATGCAAGTACTGCTGCCGTAAATGCAGAAAGCTCGATTCCGATTACAGGCAATCCAAAATAAAGAATAAAAAGAAAAACGATCATTGGAGTCCCGCGTATAAATGAAATATAAACTCTTGATGGGAATCTTAAAATAAATCTTTCAGAACCCCTTCCAAGGGCTAGAAAGAAACCAAGCACGAGACCGAACACCATGCCAAGCACGGAGAGATACAATGTCATCGGCACACCTTTTAACAAGAAAGGCAAGCTTTCAAGCGCCAATTCGAGGTCAAATAAACTACTCAATTGGATATAATCTATTTCAAACATGAGCATCCCTACTTATTTCGCTATACCTTCAATTTCTATAATATCTTCTTCCGGCTCTACAGACACATCTTGTCCATCAAAAAACTCTTCTGATATTTTCTTTAAAGTTCCATCTTCTAGCATGTCCGCAACTATTTGTTCTACCTCTTGATGCAGCTTATCTGCGTGTTTCGGCATAACAATGCTTGCTGTTGATGTGTGGAATTTTAAATCCGGATGGAGCTCAATATTAAACTCAGGAAATGCCTGGATTGCAAGACTTTGTAAATAATAATCATTAATAACGACGTCTGTTCTACCATTATGTACGTCTCTTAAATAAGCATCATTAGTCGCGTTTCCGTATGTTTTTACTTCTGCCCCAAATTTCTCAGCGATTTCACTATATACCGTTGTAGCAGCCCCCCCGGCAATTTTTCCTTCGAGGTCTTCCAGACTGTTAATGCCCGAGTGATCATCTTTACGAACGATCATCGTTGCATAAGAATATTTAATCGGTTGTGTGTAAGAGAACTTTTCTTTTCTCTCCCCGCGAAGTCCCATCGCCGTCATATCAATACGTCCTGAATCAAGTGCTGTAAGAATTGCATCAAATCCCATGACTTCAAATTCGATATCAACACCTAACCGATTGGCGATTTCCCTCTGGATTTCTACTTCATAACCCGTCAGTTCATCTGAGTCTTCTGGATAATAAGTCGATGGATAGAGCGTTCCTGCAGTGCCAACTGTCAAAACACCTTCATCCTGAATCTTCTCCCAAACTTCATCCGTCACCTCAGATTCTGAAACGCCCGCAGAAGTGCTTTCTTTATCATCTCCGCCACACGCGGCTAAGAGAGTGATCAAACCAATAGCCAACAATAATACGAATCGCTTCACATATACCCCTCCTGTTATAATGTTTTTTCATTTTTGATTGTAACACATTTCCTTCTTTTACAACAGATATGTAACCTATTTAAATATTCAGGAGTAAAGTCTGTTATAGTTGGCGATTAATATAGTGCAAACAGTCTACACATTAAAATAAGGCAGTCAGACTCCTAACCGCCTCATTCGAACGTCTTTTTGCTCCATGCCTGCTCATGCAGAGAAGCATTTAATACTCCACCAATCAGCACAATCATTCCAAATAAATAAAACCAGATCATAAGTACAATAACTGTTCCTAGACTTCCATAGGTTGTTGAATAATTCCCAAGTGTTCCTACATAAAAGGAAAAAGCCCAAGATACCAATTGGAAGCCGACCGTGGAAAATAGCGCTCCCCAAACAATATGCCTAAAGTACACCCTCCGATTTGGAGTAAGCCGATACAGTGCAACAAGGGCAATAAAAAAGATGATAGAAGAAGTCACCCAACGAAACGTCTCCCATATTTGCAAGAACTCAGCTGAAAAACCGAACCAAGAGAAGAAATATTCTCCGATCATCTTTCCAAACACCGGTAATAATAATGCAACAATGACGACAAAAAACATCCCAATGGTAAGCAGTATGGATAAGAGACGGTAGATGATGAATATTCTCTTCGGTTTTATCTCATAAGCGCGGTTCAATGCTTTCCGGACTGCATTTACCCCGTTAGAAGCTGCCCAGAGTGTACCGATGATTCCTACGGATAGGAGGCCACCACTTTGAATTTGCAGCATTGATTCAATATTTGACTCGATTAAATCATATACTTGTGGTGGAGCATAATTGACAATGGTTTGTAAAATAACCTCTTCGTCCAAAGAGAAATAACCGATTAAGTTAAATAAAAACAACAGAAAGGGAAAAAGCGACAAAAGGAAAAAATAAGCCAGCTGTGCCGCCAAGCCAAAAACGTCGACTTTCTCCATTCGTGCATAAAATTCTTTTAAAACTGGGATGAGATTTTTCAATTTCTTATCCTCCACCGATAAAAGACAATGACCCCATCACAAGATTTGAGATGGGGTATTCCTTCTATGTTCTTTATTTTCCGTAATCGTATTATTTTTTACTAACTAAGCGGTCAAGTGTGGATTCTACTTGCTCAAGCGCATTGATCGTATTTTCAGCCCCAACAGAAATATTCGCATTCAATTTATCGAATGAATCACGTAATTTATGCACCGTTTCCGTCGGATTGCTTAACAGGTCACCTGAGTTGTCTTTTAATTTGTTCAGACAGGTTTTCGTATAGTTGCGTGCATCCTTATCAAATTGCATTGCGAGGGCACCAAGTAACGCTCCTGCTACAACGCCAGCGATTAATTTCTTTTGTCCCATTTTGTTCTCTCCTTTTCCAATTCTTTTTCTATCATACCATGTTCTATCATTATCTTATATTATAAGCGAATTAATTTAGATGAATCAATGAAAGCTGTAATAATCTCTGTTTTTTTATCGAAGTTCTTCGTTTTACTACACCGTTTTATTACACCATTATAAAATTTAAAATAAAAATTCAAAAAAGTCTTGACTTATTTATAAATATTCGGAATATTAGATAGTATAAATTGAATTACAAAAAGGATAGGGGGATGATGAAATGGTAGATTTTCTAGACAAGGTAAGTGGTTTTGTATGGGGACCGCCTCTCTTGATTCTCATTGTTGGTACAGGGCTCTACCTCACCTTTAGACTTGGATTTGTCCAGATTACAGCACTGCCGACTGCTTTAATTAATGCTTTTAGCCGTAGGAAGCAAGACAAATTATCTGAAGGGGATATCACCCATTATCAAGCATTAACAACTGCAATGGCGGCAACGGTAGGAACAGGAAATATCGTTGGAGTTGCCACAGCAGTTATCGCGGGTGGACCCGGAGCTGTATTTTGGATGTGGGTTATGGCGATTTTTGGGATGGCTACTAAGTATGCGGAAGCGGTTCTTGCAGTAAAGTATCGGGTGAAAGATGCGAAAGGTGAAATGGCCGGTGGTCCGATGTATTACTTAGAACGTGGATTAAATGCCAAGTGGCTTGCAATTTTATTTGCAATTTTCGGTTCAATCGCTGCGTTTGGTATCGGAAACATGGTTCAAGCGAATTCCGTTTCAGCTGCTGCTTCAAACACTTTTAATATCCCGACATGGGTTACTGGTATTGTTCTTTTTATTATTACTGCGATTGTTATTCTTGGCGGGATTAAAAGCATTGGACGAGTAACAGCTTACCTTGTACCGGTTATGGCTGTATTTTATGTTTTTGGCGGTTTAATTATTATGATTCTGAACGTTGATTTAGTACCAACTGCTTTCAATATCATTTTAACCGATGCCTTTACGGCAAATGCGATTGGAGGAGGTATTTTAGGTACGGTGATCCGCTATGGTGTTGCCCGGGGTATTTTCTCCAACGAAGCAGGCCTTGGTTCTGCACCGATAGCAGCTGCTGCAGCCAAGACCGATTATGCGGGTAGACAAGGACTTGTTTCTATGACACAAGTATTTATCGATACGATTATCGTTTGTAGTATTACTGGAATTACAATTGTTATGGCTGACTTGCATCAGACAGGGATTGATGGCGGTGCTCTAACAAGTGAATCTTTTGCCGTCTTTCTCGGGACGCCTGGCATGTATATCGTTGGTATCGCAACAATTTTATTTGCTTACTCCACACTGATTGGCTGGTCTTATTACGGTGAGAAATGCTTTAACTATCTCTTTAAAAGTACAAAGGCCATCACGATCTATCGCACGGTATGGGTTTTTGTCGTACTTTTCGGTTCCATTACGCTAATTGATATCGTTTGGCTTTTCTCGGATATCTTCAATGCACTGATGGCTATTCCTAACTTGATAGGACTGCTTGGATTGTCTGGGGTAGTTGCATACGAGACGAAACGATTCCTCAAAGTTGCGAAAGAAGAAAAGGCAGCAGAGAAAAGGGCAAAAGTTTCTTAATAAGTGTTAATTTAAAAAATGGCAATTCCATCCGTATGACCATCTGATGGAATTGCCATTTCATGTTAAACCGAAATTGTGGTTCCGCCCCTCTATCTGGCTTTTAAGAACCATAGTTTATTTTTTCAATGAGGGAGATGACTTCTTGCCCTTCTGCTGGATCGATGGTGATTAATTTTGTAGTTGTGATAAACGACTCCGTGAAAATCTTTATATCTTCTTCACTAAAATCATTTGGAATGTTCGTTTCCCAGCGTAACGGAACATAGTAGCGATTAATCGTGCCATCGCCATTTCCGCTATAAGTTATTGAACCGTCAACTAAGCGACTACCCGTCAACTGAATGACATCTTCCGGATAAGTAGCACTTGATTCCCAATTTGGATTAAGTGGTTCCCCTTCTGCAATATGGCGGACGTTTAATTCATCGATCTCATGATCCGGTCCAAGTTGCAACCAAATGCGTGCATATTCAATCTCTTCATTCGTGTAAGATGCGAGTGAATCCGTCTTCTCGTCCTCTGGTGTCGTGTCATCTTCCTCTGTATCTGAAGCCGAATTCTCTTCCATCTCAGTTGTAATAGAAGCACTTTTCGCCTTCTTCTCCTCTTCAATCGTCTCTTCTTCATCTTCCTCGATTACCCAATCGATAGGAAGCTTTTCTTGTATTTGCTGATCGATTTCATCATTCGTATTATGTTTAGCTGCAACTGTATCTTCGTTATTCCCGCAAGCAGCGAGTAAGAGCAGACATAAACCAATCCAGAATAAATTTCGACTCCTCAATCTATACACCTCCATACCATATGTACTAATGGGGGGCAGAGCATTTGTCCCAGTTCGGAATGGGACAAATGCTCTGACCCCATGTCCCACTAAGCTAATGACGCAATGCATTGTTGGTCGTTGTTTTTGGCGGAGTTAACGTAGGTGGAGACGGGGTAGGCTGTGAGTGTTGGGTCTTCAAATTGTTTTAAAAGTTCACTTACTTGGGAGGGAGCGAATTGCACCGGCTGAACCCATTCATCTTCTGCATGTTTCGGTAGAATGATTGGCATTCGGTGATGGATATCCTTCATGAATCCATGGGAATCCTTTGTTAAAATTGTACAAGTAAATAACGTCTCGTCACCTTGTGTCCATTTATCCCAAAGCCCGGCAAAAGCAAAGAACTTCCTATTTTCCACTTGAATCCGTTGCGGAATTTTCTCCTTGTCCGTTTGTTTCCACTCATAAAAACTATCCGCAATGATCAAACAACGTCTTTTCGCCATCAACTGTTTAAAACTCGGTTTCACATGAGCTGTTTCACTTCTTGCATTAATCATTTTATAACCAATCTTCGGGTCATCTGCCCAAGAAGGTACAAGTCCCCAGCGTAAATAGCCGGCCCGCTTTCTCTTTCCGTCATGGATAATTGCGAGCACTTGTTGACCTGGTGCTACATTATAACTTTCATGAAAATCATCTATCGGTTGTTCCAATGCAAATTCATCTAGAAGCTCCAATTGATCCCCTAGTAGTGTATATCTGCCGCACATATAGAGATCCTCTCCTTAAAATATACTCAAATCCCAGTGGCTCGCAATATGGCGCAACAAGCGGATACCCGCGGTACTATTTCCCTGTTTATCGAGAGCTGGACCATATACCCCGATTCCGCAGCCATCCATAAATGGCAGTAACTCATCCCTTGCCCGCGGTGGTACTGTAGCCATTATACCACCCGAGACACCACTTTTTGCAGGAATCCCAACATAGGCAGCAAATTTTCCAGATGCATCGTACATTCCACAAGTAAGCATTAACACTTTTGCCAGTCTTGCTATTTGCGTTGGAATTACTTCTTCCCCAGTCATCCTATCTATACCGTCATTAGCGAGAATCAGTCCTAATCTTGCAAGGTCTTCCGCTGACACTTCAATCGAACATTGCTTAAAATACGTTTCCAATGTTATTTCCAAATCCGATTCAAGTACACCGGTTTCTAATAGGAAATAACCAATGGCCCGATTGCGAATTGACGTTTCCCGTTCAGATTCGTACACTTCAATATCCAATTCCGGACGGTGGCCAAGAATTTTTTCAAACAGTTGAAAAATACCTTCCAACTTTTCATCTGACGTTTTGCCTTCCAGTAAAGAAGTAACCGTAATTGCACCAGCATTCACTAGTGGATTGAATGGTTTTTCGATTTTTTTCATTTCCAAGTGCATAATAGAGTTAAATGCCTCCCCCGTCGGCTCCACATCCACCCGGTTCAGTACATAAGACATACCACGTTGCATGCAGGCAACAATAAAAGCAAAGACCTTCGAAACACTTTGGATAGAAAATGTTGTATCGATATCTCCCGATTGTATGGTCATTCCATTATTACCGATAATAACGATTCCTAGGGCATTTGGATCTGCTTTTTCTAACTGTGGAATATAGGAAGCAAGTTTACCGTCCGTTGTATGTTTCCGGTAAAATTTAACCCAGTCGTCGACATAATTCTGCAGCCATTCCTGGGTCAGCTCTGTATTTAGATTTGTAGAACCTTGCACCATCACCATCACCTCTTCTTTACTATATTTTACGCGATCTGCTGCAAAAGTCTCCATCATTTAGCATAAAGCAAAATTTCAGGCAGTGGGGTGCTTTTTTCCTTCCCCACTGATTATTAGTTGAACGAATCAGGTCGTTACTATTTGTTAATCTCCCGCTTCGTTTTTTGACCTTTTTTAAAAGATAAGTATAAAATAAAAATGCTGTAATAAGTATCCAGGGCTAGTCACGTCCGGCTCCAACACCTTAGTTCCTCTAAATGCGGGAGTGAAACAGACAGATACATTGCGACAATTTTACCTCTATTGTAGCAAGTTTCCATCATTTAAGACAAAGAAAAGAGGAGACTGCATCCAGCCTCCTCATTTTTCCTCTTATGTTATTTACCAATAAACATCTGTGTCCAGTGGTTTCCTTGCTCAACAAAGCCAACTCCAATGTGGGTGAAGCTGCTGTTCATAATGTTTTCGCGGTGGCCGGGGCTGTTCATCCAAGCATTTACTACTTCTTCTGGTGAACGCTGACCTTGAGCGATGTTCTCTCCAGCTGCGTTATAGTTGATGCCATAGTTCTTCATCATATCAAATGGTGAACCGTGGACAGGGCTATTATGATCGAAGTAACCATTTGTAGCCATGTCTTTTGATTTGTCGCGAGCTACCTTACTTAGTTCATTATCGATTTGTAACGGTGCAAGTCCTTGTTTTGCCCGTTCTGCGTTTGTAAGTTCAACGACCTTAGCTTCAAATTCACTTAATTCATTTTGCTGTCCTGCTTCCTCTGCTGGCTGCTGGGACTCCTGCGGCTGCTCTGGTTGCGGTTGTGGTGTCGCATTTGGTGCCTCAGGTGTTTCCGGTTGTTCTTGGACCGGTGCCTTCTCTTGTGGCTTACTTACTTCTTTATTCTTTTCAACTGGCTGTTCTTGTTCCGGCTGCTCTGCTTCTTTAGCAGGTTCTTCCACTTCAACTTGTTCTTTCTCTATTTCTTGTTTCCCTACTCCAATGAGTTTCTCAATTCGCTCCCAATCGAAGTTTGTAAGACATTTCGCTTGAACTTTATCGAAAGCTTTATTTAATAGATTAGAAACTTCTTCCTGTGTTAGGCTTCCTGACTCTCCATTAATAGTGTAATGGATTTTATATGGTGACTGCTGCTCAACAGACTTGGCATCTGCAGTAGATGTGAACGCACCACCTCCAAATGTCAAGATTGCAGTTGCTGCAGTAATGATTGTTATTTTGCGAAGCATGTTTACCTCTCCTTGTATGTTTATTTTTGTGTTGCCTTGCTTGCAAAATCATCATATCACAGCTTTTTTGTAATATTTACGGGAGAGATTTCCAATTGATTCTTCCATTTTACTAGAGGTTATAGAATTTGCGAAAAACATAAGATTCCTATCGTTTTAGAGTCCGTATAAAAATTGGAATAAAGGAAATTGCTAAGTGCTATGGCAATTTTTGCTAGAAATACACCCTTGACACCCTCCAAATATCGACTTTTTATTACAAAAAAGATGATTTTTTATTACAAGATATGAGAAAATGTAATTGAAATGTTACTTGATTTCCCCCCCTAAGCTGTTTTACGTTAAAGAGAGGCAGTTTATAATTGCAAGAGGACTATCTCATTAATGTATTGATTAATTCAACAAGAATAGATGAAATTACACATTGGAGGATTTAACATGTTTTCAAATGCAGAAATTGGAATTGACTTAGGAACCGCAAATATCCTTATTTATTCAAAAACAAAAGGTGTCGTTTTAAATGAGCCGTCTGTTGTAGCGATTGATGTGAATACTAAAGATGTTGTTGCAGTTGGTACAGAAGCGAAAGAAATGATCGGGAAAACACCGAAAAACATAATCCCAATTCGCCCGCTCCGGGACGGAGTCATTGCTGATTATGATGTTACCGCCCAGATGCTTAAAGTATTATTAAAGAAAGTAAGTAAGAAAATCGGCGTCTCCATGCGGAAGCCAACTGTTGTCGTCTGTACACCAGCAGGCAGCACTGCTGTTGAGAGACGAGCAATTCATAATGCAATCACAAGCTTCGGCGCAAAAACAGTACACTTAATTGAAGAACCAGTTGCAGCCGCAATCGGGGCGGACCTCCCAGTAGACGAACCACTTGCAAGTGTTGTCGTTGATATCGGCGGAGGTACTTCGGAGGTCGGGATTATTTCCTTTGGTGGAGTCGTTTCCTCGAACTCGATTCGGGTCGGAGGAGATAATTTAGATGAAGAAATCATTCATTATATCCGGAAAACCTATAATGTTTTAATCGGGGAACGGACAGCCGAGAATATTAAAATGGAAATCGGCTATGCTCATCCGAACCATAAAGAGGACATGATGAGTATCCGCGGCCGGGATATGGTGACAGGCTTGCCGAAAACAATTGATATTACGTCAACCGAGATTCATGAGGCGATTAAAGAGCCACTCCTTAAAATTCTTGATGCAGTGAAGGCTACACTTGAAAACTGTCCACCGGAGTTAAGTGGAGATATTGTCGATCACGGCGTTGTTTTAACAGGCGGAGGATCCTTGCTGCAGGGTATGAAAGAATGGCTTGCAAGCGAACTGAATGTCCCAGTACACATGGCACCAAACCCGCTTGAAGCAGTCGCAATCGGCACAGGCAAATCCCTAAAAATCATCAACAAACTACAAAAAGCAGCAAAATAACGGGACATGGGGGTCAGAGCATTTGTCCCACTCGAAAAATAAAAAGCCTTCCGAGCAGATTACGCTTGGAAGGCTTTTTCATTCTATTACTTAAAGGAGCATTTCCTTTATTTCTATCCCTCTTTCTTTTAACGCAGCAATATACACTTCACCAGGGACTGCACGCTCAGGCGGATAGACTCCCCTCTTTGCAATCGTTCCTGCAGCGATTAGCTGAGCGACAATCGAGATCGTACTTGCTGTCACCCGTGCCATCGCGGTTATATTTCTGCTCGTATCCTTGAACGTCTGCATTTCATACTGATACGTTCGCGGCTCCCCTTTTTTCATTCCAGTAACGGCAACCCGGAGTAACACCGCATCCTCCTTGTCCCGAAGATCCACAATTGGATCAATCGCTTGTAAGACAACTTTGCGCGGATTCACCTTTTTCCCTTCTACTTCCACTTCCATATCTTTTTTTGTCAAATTCAAGTCAACGAGTAATTTGAACTTTTCCGCATGACCAGGATAGCGAATCGTCTTATACTCCAATGTCTGCACATCCGAATACGACTGGGTTAACGTCGAAGTTCCCCCTGACGTATGAAATGCTTCTAATGGACCGAACTTTTCAAAATATATTTCCTCCACTTCTGATAAGGAAGGGATTAATTTTTGCTCTCCATCACGGATAATGAGTGACGGATCTGTATAATGGTCAAAAACTCCCTCCATCGAGAATACATGATTGTATCCAAGTGGCGGCTCGGGACGAACTGGAATCCCGCCCACGTAAAGCTTAATTTCCTTAAGTTGGTCAAGTTTGCTTGCCCCGTAGCCCGTAAGAATATTAATCATCCCTGGCGCGACACCTAGGTCAGGAATAATTGTAACTCCTTTACTCTTCGCCTTGTCATCTAAACTTAAAACCCGGTCTGTCATCCCGCCAATGTGCCCACCTAAATCTACCACATGTGTACCAACATCTATTCCCGTCTTGGCAACCATTTCATTAAAGGAATAAAAAAGCGCATTAATGACGACATCAAACCGCTTCATAAACTTGCCTAATTCACCGGAGTCACTTGCATCAACCTTAGCCGTAGCAAGTTTTTTCGAATCAATTGTTTGCTCCGCTCGCTTCAGCTTCCCCGAATCAACATCCGCAAGTCCTACAACTTGTACGTCTTTATTGTTCACTAAATCCCTTGCTGCTTCTGTCCCCATCAATCCAGAACCAAGAACACCGATTTTCATCTGCATCCCCCCGTTTGTAGGTGTTATAAACTATCATTCTTCCACATCAATTTGGGCACGCTGCAATTTCCCGCTGTAATCAACATAGACCGCTTTCCATTCGGTAAATACATCTAAAGCCTGGACACCAGAATCACGGTGACCATTCCCCGTTCCTTTTGTTCCCCCAAACGGTAAATGAATTTCAGCACCTGTTGTTCCTGCGTTCACGTAAACAATTCCTGTATCCAAATCCCGCTTCGCCTGGAAGACTCGATTAACATCCTGAGTGAAAATTGAACTTGATAGCCCGTACGTTACCCCATTATTCACCTCAATCGCTTCCGCAAAACTTTTTACAGGTATAATGGAAACAACCGGTCCAAATATTTCTTCCTGGGCAATGCGCATCGAACTAGTAGCATCTGTAAATAATGTCGGTTCAAAATAATATCCTTTCGTATAGGAATTCCCTGTAAGTACGCGCCCGCCAGCGAGTAACCTCGCCCCTTCTTCTTTTCCAATCTCGATATAACGCTCAATCTTTTCAAGACCTGCTTGATTAATAATCGGTCCGACTTTAATACCCTCTTCCAAACCGTCACCAATCGTCAAACCTTTCATCGCCTTTAAAAGGCGTGTTTCAAATTCTTCCTTCACCGCTTCATGGACAATAACCCGACTGCATGCTGTACAGCGCTGGCCACTTGTCCCAAATGCACTCCAAACGACCCCTTCAACTGCTAAATCAAGATCGGCATCATCCATCACAATAACCGCATTCTTTCCGCCCATTTCAAGAGACACTTTCTTTAGTTGCCTTCCACAATCAACAGCGATATTACGACCAACCTCATTCGATCCCGTAAAGGAAATCACCCGGATATCTTCATGATGCACCATTGCATCCCCAACTGTACGACCTGTCCCAAACACAACATTGATCACCCCTTTAGGTAACCCAGCCTCATCAAAAATATTCGCCAGTTCATAAGCCATGATTGGTGTCTCTGTTGCCGGTTTCCAGACGACGGCATTTCCTGCGACAATCGCCGGAAAGGACTTCCATGTCGCAATCGCAATCGGAAAATTCCACGGCGTAATAATGCCTACAACACCTATTGGCGCCCGCTCGCTCATCGCGAATTTATCCGGCAATTCCGCTGGGGTCGTTTGACCGAATAATCGTCTTCCCTCCCCCGCCATATAAAACGCCATATCAATTCCCTCTTGGACTTCTCCTCTTGCCTCTTCCAGCACCTTACCATTTTCCATTGTAAGGAGACGGGAGAGGTGCTCCTTTTTCTCCTTCATGAGTGAACCGACCCGGTAAAGAATCTCGGCTCGCTGTGGTGCTGGGACGAGCGCCCATTTTTTCTGGGCGAGTTTCGCTGCTGCTACCGCTTCGTCAACGTCTATTTTTTCCGACAGAGGCACTTGGGCGATTTCCTCACCTGTTGCGGGGTTAAATACAGACGTCCGATTCTCCGCATCTACCCATTCACCAGCAATATAATTTTGCAATACTTTTTCTTCCATGTTAAAAAACCTCCTTCTATATTCTACTTTTATAATAGGAAAGCATGCTTCAAACTTTAGTTTTTTTAGCAGCCTCAACTGAAAGCGATTACAACCCTATATACTATATTCGATATTTCTTTGCTTTTTCCTGTTTCCTGTGTAAAATTACCAATAAGCCTAACGGAAATATACGGAAATCACGCTTATTCAAGTTCAAGGGAGGAATAATGTTGCAGCTTGTTACGGTAGACTTTGACGGAACTTTATTTCAAGGGGATTCTTTTAAACTAATGTTCCAGGCAGGAAGGAAAGAGTTCGGTATTAAGGAATTGGCAACCGTATTAATCGGCACAGCCCAAGCCTTATTTCTAGGAATAACAAGAGGAAAACATGCGCTTCGGATTCATTTCTTCCAAGCGTTCGCCAAAACCTTCAAAGGTAAAACGGAAGAAGAGCTTGCTAGCTTTTTCGATGAGTTGATTGCAGCTGGAAGAAATCAGATTAATGAACCGCTTGTACATAAAATAAAAGAACATCAAGAAAGCGGCAAACAAGTCATTATTTTATCCGGGGCATTAAAGCCATTTTTAGATGCATTGATTGAAAAACTTGGGCTTACCGTTACAACAATCGGTACAGAATTGCTCTTTGATCAAGATGGAAGATGCACTGGGGCAACTGGTCCTGTCATTAACGGAGAAGAAAAGGTACGAGCAGTCGCCAATTGGTTGGATAAACTTCAACTTGATCCCGAAGAAACAGAGATTTGGGCATATGCAGATAGTGAAAGTGATATTCCCCTCCTCCATTTTGTCGATAAACCGATTATCGTTAACCCAAAGGATGGGATGCGTGAAGTGGCCAAAGCGAAACAATGGCCGATTTTTGGAGAGAATTAATAGAACAGAAAGGAGAAAGACCGTCCATACTTCAGCCTCGTATGGAGCGGTCATTTTCCCTCTTCACATCCTAATCAAACGTAACTGCCAAGCCCTTAAGTTTAAGGGACGGGGATCCAATATAACCAGAACTACTCATTGGTGAAAATTCAAGATCCGCCCCGACCTCTTCAATATCTTGTAAAACTTCAAAAAAGTTTCCAGCAACCGTCATAAGTGTCGTTGGGCCAATGATTTTTCCGTTCTTTACATAAAATCCATTAGCTGCAAGGGAGAAATCACCAGAAATTGGATCGGCCCCAGAATGGAGTCCGGCTAAATCAGTTATGATGATACCTTCTTCCAGATTTCCATATAACGCTTCATACATTTTTTCCGTTGGCACGACATACAAGTTCGATGGACTGACACCAATCGTTTCTTTATAAGATGATTTATACCCATGCCCTGTAGAATTAACACCATCTTTTTTTGCTGTTTTTAAATTATGGAAAAAGGATACCAGTTTCCCATTCTCTACTAAGTTCAGTTCATTTGTTGGCACACCTTCTGAATCAAAGTTCCCACTATGCGTTCCCTCCGGTAAAAAGGGATTATCCAATAATGTAACTTGTTTTGATGCTATTTTTTCATCCAGCTTTCCTTTTAATCTTGACTCGCCCTTTTGAACCGCTTCTGCAGAGAAAGAGGATGCAAAGGTTGCGACGAGTGAAGCTGCAGCAGTATTTTTTAGAATGACTGGATAATTTTTATTAGGATAAGCCTGTTCACCAAGCTGGCTTAAGCTCTTTTCAACTGCTTCTTTCGCTATTTTTTCGGCATCTAGTGCAGCAAAGTCCTTTGTTATTTTAAAATACAAATCAGACTTAATTTCCTCGCCCTCTTTTACGACGACAGAAAAGATGACGGATAAGAAATTATTTCGATCGTGTAGCGTTAATCCCTTATTATTAAACAATCCTTTTTCAATCGATTCATCCTGTATCGCAGCGTAATCCGTTTGAGAAACCCGGGGATCATAGGCATAAATTTTCTTTTCAACTTCTTTTAGGAATGCAATTTTTTCTTCCGCTGTTACATGTTGTAATGCTGTAGAGTAATAATCTGTCTTTTGGTAATCTGCACCTTCACCTGTAAAAAGTTCTTCGGGCTCACCTTCTAGTAACGGCGCATTTTCCTGAATACTTTTTAATAAAAAGGCAATAGAATCCTCATCCAGCTTCTCAGTATAGGCATAACCCATCTGCCCGTTGTAGAGCCCACGCACAGAAACACCGTTTACAGTCGATGATTCATACCCGTCTATTTCACCTTTAAAGATTTTCACAGAGAATTTTTCCTGTTTCTCATAATATAATTCTAAATCTGTAAACCCTAATTTTTCACCTTCTGTAAAAAGCTGCTTGCGAAATGTTGTTAAATCCATTTAGTTTGCCTCCCTTCCACCGACAGTAATCTCACTTACGCGTAGCATCGGCTGGCCAACATTAACTGGAATGCTTCCGCTTGATGCACCGCACATACCGGCACCATGGCCTAGGTTATTGCCAACCATATCTACCTTTTGAATCGTTTTTGCCCCATTTCCAACCAAGGTTGCTCCACGTATTGGCTTGTCAATCTTTCCATTTTTCACCATATATGCTTCATTTACAGCAAAGTTATAATCACCCGTTGCTGGATTGACCGAGCCGCCACCCATATATTTCGCATAGATGCCATGCTCCGTATTTGCAATGATTTCTTCAGGTGTAGACTCTCCTGGCGCGATATACGTATTCGTCATTCGAGACGTTGGAGCGAATTTATAAGACTCCCTTCGTCCCGAACCGGTCGATTCCGCTTCCATTCTTCTGCCATTAAATTTATCAATCATATATCCTTTTAAAATTCCATTTTCAATCAGTACGTTCTTTCTTGCCTTTTCCCCCTCATCATCGATATTAATGGATCCCCATTCATTCGGTATCGTACCATCATCAATATATGTAACAAGGTCTGAGGCAACTTGTTCACCAATCTTACCTGCAAATACCGAATTATTTTTCGCAACAGCTTCCGCCTCTAATCCATGACCGCATGCTTCATGGAAAATAACACCGCCAAATTCATTATCGATAATAACCGGGAATTTCCCGCTTGGTGCAGGGTCTGCATGAAGCATTGTGACAGCTATCCGGGCTGCTTCTTTTGCATAATGATTGAGATCCAGTCCTTCGATGAATTCAAACCCTTGATATGCACCCGGCCCATAAAATCCTGTCTGCATGTCAGTTCCGTCCGTTGCAACAGCTGCAATCGCCATCCTGCTTCGTACTCGTTTGTCTTCTACAAAAATCCCTTCTGAATTAGCGATTAATACATGTTGTTCTTCGTCGATCAACCTGATAATTGCCTGAGCGATAGCTGGATCATAATTGCTTACAATTTCACTTGCATCCCTTAATACAGCTAATTTACGGTTTTTCTCCACACTGTTCGGCATCAACTGAATCGGATGTGCTGTTTCAAACGATTGTTTTTCCAGTGGTAATATGATGTCCTTTTTACTGTTCGCCCCTTGAAGTGCTTTTGCTGCTGTTTTTGCAGCTTTTACAAGCCCTTCCTCGGAATAGTCGTTTGTATATGCATAGACACTCTGAAGCCCTTTAAAAATCCGAATCCCCACACCAAAATCACGTCCAGCTAAGCTTTTTTCTAATTTCCCGCCTTGATGATGCATGTTATTCGTAAAGCGGTCTTCCACAAATACTTCAGAAAAGTCTCCACCCGTTGTAAGTGCGGCAGAAATTACATTTTCAACTAATGTCTTATCAAGCATATGATTCCTCCTTTTTAAACTTTTCTAAAAATACATACACTTATTATACTGCAATGAATGCTTGACTGGAAAGGGAAATGAAGTTGAATTTTTAACGTCTGAAGTTTTTGTTTTAGTTAAAGAAAAAGCCTTGATGTAACAGGATTTTCTTGATAGAAAGATAGTCTAGGGGTTTTTGTGGTATAATGGAAACTTACATTTCTTCACTTTATCAATTTTTTGATGAAGGACAGGGCGGTTGGAGTTACCGCGAAAAAGGGGGATTTCTACGACAACATTCCAATCTTTAATGATTTCTTTTTCTACTATGATCATTGCGTTAATCGTAGTCCTTGTCGCTATTTTTAACACAAAAAAATAGCCCCCTGTTCGCCAAATGGCTAAGGGCTATTTTTTCTTTGTATATTAGATAACGCCACTCCCTGTTAAGAGAATGGATATCTACTTGACCACAGTTACAGCTGTGGTCATTTTTTATTATATGTTCTGTTACTATTATAATACCACATTTTTACCCAAAATACACAAACTAATAATTTTGATTGAAAAATATAATAACTAATTTCTGGAGGTCCGCAGTCCCGAAACCTCTCGCACCTGCTGAGCGGCTGGTGAGCCTCACCTCCTCTGGCAACTGTCAGTTTTATTTTCCCATTACCGTTTCATCTGGCTTAATGGGAAAACAACTGAGGGTTATTTTCCCATTAGGATGTTCTTCTTACTTTAACGGGAAAACAATAGGGAATTATTTTCCTATTAGCGCGCTTACCTTGCTCTAATAAGAAAACAAACGATTCCTATTTTCCCATACGTATGATTATCTTACTTAATTGGGAAAGTATCCGTCCGCCGGGCAACTGAACGGTAATCAGGGCACTAAAATAATAGCCGAGCAAGATACTTACGTTGAATGAATTTATATCCTGAAACTTCATGGAAAGATTCTTTATTATTGAAACCAATCCACTCTTTTTTTCGTATTCAAAAGAGAAAGATAACGATCATTATCCTCCAAAATTGATTGAATACAAGGGGCTGTTATTATGTTGCGTCTATTACGGAATTGGCGTCACCAGCGGAAAATAGGTAAAGTTAAACCCGGTGATGGACACGCTTTAAAAGCCTACCGCTTTTATCACTTGCTTTCCCGGTCACTTTTTTATATCCGATTAGATGAAATTGATGGGAATTCTCACACCTATACGGTTGACGTCAATTATTTTAGTGAAGAATCGAAAGCCGATATGTACCGCGATGGTAAACATATCGCTACATCTAAGCTGCCTGCAGCTTTTCCAGTGCCCGGGGGATTTATTGAAGTTGCAACGACGACTTATGGACTGAGCCGTATGCATTTTATTCCTGAGGAAGGAAGCGAACAACAACTTAGTCCATACCCCGGCTCTACAGAAGGACTCCGGATGAGGTTTGATCAGCGCTTTCCAAGGATAAGCAAGACAATTGGAATCCTAGCTATTATTATTTTGCTTGCATCAATTATACTTGGATTACCTCAACTTATCGCCCTTATTACTGAAATTCCCTTTGTCCAGGAATATATCGGGACATTCGAATCTCCTATTATGCTACCAGGCTGGTTAAATACGTTCCTAGCTATCTCCGGGGCCTTGGCAGCATTTGAACGTGCTCTCACGCTCCGAAACCATTGGCTAATTGATATGGACACCAATTTATGGGATGACTTCGACTAATCAACATTTGATTTCACCTAAAATATGAAAGCTAATCATCTATAACAAACGCCCGTAGTCTTTGAAGTATGTAGCTAGACATCATTATTTAAATAATGAGTTTTGTGTAAACTAAACGAAATGATACTTCCATACGGAATAATTTTGTTTTAGACAGCAAAAAAATATCCGGTCGCGCAATGACCGTACAACAGGGACGGGTATATGCAGGTTACTCTTAAAGGATCCGAACTATGAAGCCATGTATGACCGTCTGAGAATTTACGGATTGTATGATTTGAGAATTAAAGATGAATTTGTTAGCTTTATTTTAAATGGATAGCCAAAGTATATGGAAAGAAGGATGAAGTTGGTTAAACTAGGAATATTAGATTACGCACAAATTGATGAAGGTAGTAACGAAAAAGAAGCGCTGGAGCAAACAGTCGAACTTGCTCAGTTAGCTGAAAGCTTAGGTTACAACCGCTTTTGGATGGCAGAGCATCACAATGTTCCAGCGTTTGCTGGCAGTTCACCCGAAATGATTATGATGCATTTAGCAAACGCTACAAAGCGTATTCGTCTTGGTTCGGGTGGAGTGATGCTCCCCCATTACAGTCCGTTAAAAGTCGCTGAAAATTTCCGGATTCTTGAAGCATTCCACCCTAACCGTATTGATTTAGGTATTGGCAATACAGTAGGAACGGCTCTCGTCAATCGGGCGATGAATGAAAATAAACGAGAGAAGCTCGACTATGAAGCGAGTATCACAGACATTGCAACGTATTTAACCGATGAAGTAAATAACGATCACCGCTTCCATGGACTCTCAGCCAATCCGGTTATCCCAACTGTTCCAGAAATGTGGCTCCTATCTATGAGTATCCGCACTGCAAAGATAGCTGCAAAGCTTGGAGTAGGATTCACTTACGGATTTTTCCTCCGGGGTACGGACCGGCTTGATATCGGAATAAAAGCTGTCGAGACATACCGGCGCGAATTCGCCCCATCCAGATTCATGCAAGAGCCTAAAGTTTCTCTTGCCTCTTTTGTTATTGCAGCTGAAACAGAAAAGATAGCAAATGAATACCGGCAAGCTTTGGACTTATGGTTGCTCGGAAATGACCGGTTCAGCCAGTTTAAACAGTTTCCATCTGTTGAAACTGCAAGGAACTACAACTATACAGACGAGGAGAGAGCGCGCATCCAGGCAAACCGCAAACGGATGATAACTGGGGATGTGAAACAAGTGACCAAACAATTAGACGATCTCATCCGTCTATTTCAGGCCGATGAAGTTTTAATCGTACCACTGCTTCCACATATCACCCTCCGCAAAAAAGTGATCGAACTACTTGCAGACGCGTATTTACAAAAAAACGAATAAAAGGCTACTAGCTAGAGCCTTTTATTCGTTCCAATGAGTTGCGTATTAATCCGTACTGTAACGATAGATGAGTTCAAAGCTTTCTTCGTCTAGCAGTTCTGCAATGTGGACGTGGATTCCATGACCAAAGGTTACTTCTGATTCTGTCACTGCGACAACCATTGCCTTCGTATTATTTCGTTTATCAAGATAAATATCCCCAACATAAGGCTGCAGTGTTACATCTTTCTCAGCTAGATAAGAAATCGACTCATCTTTCAAGCGTTGTTCCTCTGGCACCAGTTCCTTATCATAGTAGGCAATCTCTTGACTCGCTTCACTCTTACCAGGAACGAGCATGACATATTCATGATGCTTTACACCATTATCCTTTGTCGTCGTTACACTGTTTTCATGAACTTCTTCAACTTTTTCAATTTCATTTAATGAATAGTGATCAAATAAGTCTGGTGCAGGCTTCGTAATTAAAATGTAATCACCCGGTTCCGGCTTTTTATACTGATCGATTGTATACCGTTGTCCGTAGAAAATAAATGTATCATTATGTTTTGGTCGATACAATTCGATATCAGCTGCCCTTGTAAGAATCTGTTCCATATCTTTCAGACGATATAAGTGGACGGATTGTCTGAACATCGGCTTAACGGAGTATACTTTATGCAACTCATTTTTATAAAAAACAAACTGTCCCTTACGAACCTGATATAACTTCATATCCAACCTCCTGATTTTTTTAGTCAAAAAACGCTTATATTTGTTCATGATTCACTAGAATCAATGTTTCTAAACCTTTACCTATCTATTTTCAAATGCTTCAACCATTAAAGATAATTCTTCCCAACGTTCCATTTTCTGATCAAGTTCCGCTTGTACATCTTCCTGCTCCGCGAAAAGACGCTGAACTTCTCCTGCATCACTGCCAGCATCTGCAATCTGTTGTTCCAACACGGAGACACGTTCCTCTAATCCCATTATATCATCTTCAATCGTTTCCCATTCTTTCTGTTCACGGTAAGTCAGCTTCTTTTGTTTTCTTTCTTCCACGCTCTGTTTTTCCCGTTGTTTTGGTAACTTTTCTACCGGCTCAGTCTCTCGGACGTTTTCCAAGTATTCACTGTATGTTCCAATATACCGCTCTATTTTTCCAGTATTGGTAAAAATAATTAACCGATCTGCCACCCGATCAAGGAAATAGCGATCGTGGGAAACCGTAACGACAACACCTGGGAAAGATCTGAGATATTCTTCTAGGACACTTAATGTCTGTGTATCCAAATCATTCGTCGGCTCATCAAGGAATAAGACGTTCGGCTCTTCCATTAAGATTTTGAGTAAATAAAGGCGACGCTTCTCCCCACCAGAAAGTCTCCTAATATACGTATATTGCTCACTGCGGGAAAAGAGGAATCGTTCACACATCTGCTCAGCCGAAATAACGTTACCATCTACCGAATGGACGACTTCAGCTGTCTCTTTAATATAATCGATAACTCGCTGTTCACCATCCAGTTCCTCGTCACCTTGTGTATAATAACCGATTCTAACTGTTTCCCCTACTTCTACTTTTCCAGCATCAGGCGCAAGACGCCCGGCCATAATGTTAAGCAAGCTTGTCTTCCCAGAACCATTCGGTCCGATGATACCGATCCGGTCTCCAGGGATAATTAGTTCATTGAAATCATTAAGAACTTGTTTATCAACGAAAGATTTCGAAATATTTTCGAGTTCCAATACCTTTTTACCAAGCCGATGAGAACCAATTTGCACTTCTATTCCCTGTTTTTTCGTGTCGAACTGCTTCTCTTGCAATTCTTCTATTCGTCCAATTCTCGCTTTTTGCTTTGTTGAGCGGGCCCTGGCACCGCGCTTTAGCCAAGCAAGTTCACGGCGGAGGACATTATGATGTTTTGCTTCACTTTCCCGTTCCTGTTCTTCACGTTCCGCTTTCTTCTCGAGAAAAACTTCATAATTTCCTTCATACGAATATAGATTCCCTTTATCCAATTCAAAAATTCGATTCGTCACCCGATTTAAAAAGTAACGGTCATGCGTTACGAGCAAAAGCGCTCCCGGATAAGTTTGCAAATACTTTTCCAACCACTCTACTGTCAGATGATCCAAATGGTTTGTCGGTTCATCGAGAATCAATAATTCTGCTGGTTGAATTAGTGCTTTCGCTAAAGCGATCCGTTTCTTTTGGCCTCCGGAAAGCTCTCCTGTTAATTTATCGAAGTCGGTAATCCCTAATTTCGTTAAAATTGTTTTCGCCTGCGTATTCGCTTCCCAGGCATCTTGTTCATCCATTTGACGCTGCAGTTTCAATAATTTTTCTTGCAGTCTCTCCTGCTCCGGTTCTGCTTGAAGCTCTAACAGGGCCTGCTCATAGGCCCGGAGCAACTTCATAAGTGCGGATTCCCCGTAATAGATTTGCTCAATCACGGTAAGGTTTGGATCTAGTTCTGGATCCTGTGCTAAATATTCTATTTCGTAATCTTTCGCATGAGCGATCGTCCCTTTTTCCAAGGTTGCAAGCCCAGCAATCGTACGAAGGAGTGTGGATTTTCCAGTCCCATTTACACCAATCAGACCAATTCTTTCAGATGGGGAAATGGTAAAATGGATCGAATCAAAAAGCACTTTATCTCCATACGACTTATATAATTGTTCAGCAGTTAGCATAAAAAATCCTTCCTATTCGGTTTTTTCTTTTCTTACTTTCAACAGGTTTTTGACGACCATTACAATTAAAAACAACAACCATGACGTTACAACATAAAAAATGTTTTTACTTGTACCTGTCATCTCATTATAGAAGAAAAACATTCCAAGCCAAACGACCGCTATCATACCTAACTGCGTAACTAACAGCTTATTCATGATTCAACCTCCGTTCATTACTCTTCCTCTATTAAGTTTATCTCACAAACACGGATATTTCCATTTAAACAAACACACAAAAGGCAAGCGTCAGCGCTCGCCTCTTTTATATTATTACGATGTCTTATCTATTATTGAGCAAGAACATCATGGTATTCTACTGTATCTTCCATTCGTTTCTTGGCAAATACACAAAGGGGTTTAATTTTTTTATTATGCTCACGAGCGTATAAAACGACTTGTTCCAATAATTCCCCAGCAATCCCCTGACCTCTTAACTCATCAGAGACATAAGTATGATCGATGACTACTAATGATCTATTAGATTCCACATATGTTATCTCAGCAAGCGGTGTTTTCACATCTTCGCCTACATAAAACTTATTTCCGGCTTTTTTAATGGTTGTCATTCTTAAATCCTCCTAAACATAAGATCTATTCTATTATAACTCATAATTATTACATTTTGTGAAAACATCAAAAAAATATTTACGGAAATATTACATTGGCTTCATAATGTACTGCTATACTTATCATAGAATCAGTAGTAAAGTGCTAAATCACGAGATGGAGAAGTAACTTAAATGGTGAAATTACTAGTAATACTAATAGGACAATCCCTCACTAGGTCAAAATTATTAGGACCAAACCTTATTCTCGTCTCTGCCCTATCAGTAAGCAAAAAAACACTATCATACGGGGGATGTCTACACTCCCCGCATGATAGTGTTGATTGCCTTTTATATATTCTACTCTTCCACCGTAACTGTTATGGTTTGCCTAATCACTTTCGAACCATCTTCAGTATCATCAACAAAATCGCCTGCCAGATTTTGTCCATTCTCCCCATATACCTCTGTAACATGCGGACCATTGCTGCCATTGGATGGCTCCATTGTAATAATAATATCATATTCAGTTAGATTTTTAATTCTACTGTCTTTTTCTGGGTCTTCAAAATATAGGACTGCCGAGCCATCAGGATTTATATAACCGGTGCCTTGTATTCCCCATGTAATATAATTAGGAATGGAAGCTCTTGCTTGAATAAACGTTCCATCGATAATATTGCTATTTATTTTTACAGCAACATAATCTCCTTGCTTCTCTATTTCTGGCTCGATCCATACCGTTGCTTCTCCATAATCATCCGGTATTTCCCAGCTTGGTTCCGTAATCGCAAATGTCTGTTCTTCACCCTCATCTAGAGTGATTGTTTGTTGGAAAGATGCCTTTTGATAGGTCTCATCTAATTCTACATAGTTTCGTACAAAGCCCCCACTAAGCTCGTTTAAATAATGATTTTTTATTTCCTCTACATCCTGACTTGTTGGCTCAAATTTTACTTCAATATGTAATATTCCTTCTACGTTATCCGGCAAAGTAGTTTCTAATTCAAAGGATCCATTCTCATTAACTCGAGCTCGATCACTCGTTCCAATTAGTACACCATCCTCTGAATCAACCAAAAGGGTAAGTTGTGATTCTGGTAAAAGATTTGTTGTTCCTTTGACAGAAACAACTTTGTTTTCAACATGGATATCCCCTTCAAATTTCACTTCCAAATCACCTTGGTCTTCTAGTCCTTGATTCACTTCAAAGGAAACTTCTTCTTCCGTACTATCTGTTGAATCTTCTTCATCTTCAGTTTTTGATTCTGATTCCTTTTGTGCACTCGCATTGTTTTGATTTTCCGTTTCCACTTGTTTTTCATTTTCACCATTACTACAAGCAGCTAAAATCGAAATCATTAGTGCTAAAATTACCATTAATAATCGGTTGCGTCTGACCACTAAACTGTCCCTCCTAAATATAGTAAATATTCGATATTAATGATATACATTGTTGTTTTTAATAACAACAGGTCAGAATACCTATTTGTTAGAAATATAAGAAACTATAAAATAAAAATGGATTTGACTGGTGAAAAGTCGTAGTATTTCTTATTTTTCAGCTCTCATTCTTTTATCGCCGGTGTGGATTACGAAATCCGCCAACTCATTCACTCGTAAATTTTCAATATATTTTTCTTCAAGTGGAATCCACTCATTGATGAAACGGTGAAGCTTAGCCTCATGTCCCCGCTCTTTAATCCGCTGAATCTGTGTTCCCGGATCCGTTGTGACAAAAATCTTAACATCATAGTATTCCTCGAGTGCCGGATGGAAGGAATATACTCCTTCAATGACATTGAACTTCTTATACGGAATAACTGTCAGTTTGTCTAGATCATTAATGGAGCAATCGAATGGAACAAGCTTCACTTCCCTTCTTTTCATAAGCGGTTGGATGACCTCCTCAAGTACCCGTTCATAATGGACATTTCCTCCTGGTTCACCGAGCCGTTCTTCTGTCTTCATTTCGATAGGCAAGAAAAAATCATCCATATGGAAAACATTACAATCCAGTACTTCTTTTACAACCTGAGCAAAAGTGGTTTTCCCGCTGCCACATCTTCCATCAATTGCAATGAGTTTCGGTGTATCTCCCTTTGCAAGCTCTACCAAGTACTCTAGCACCGGCAAATATTCGAGATAACTAGCAGCAAGAACACGGTAATGTGGATCGTATTGTTCGTGATAAACTTTACTATGACTTACCGGCGGATAGCACCTCTCTTTATAAAACTGGAACACTCCTGCTAGGTCTTGTGCATCAACCGTAAGCTTCTCTTCTTCAGCTAATTCTACTGCACGTTCTAGTCTTTCTTCCAGTTGCTCAATGGTTCCCGATCGCCTATTTGTTGACCGGATAAAAAATTTGTTTAAAAGGGATAATGTCGTCTCGCTTATCTTTTCTGCACCAAGATGAACACGGACATAGCCATTCCCAATCGGTTCATGAAATACTCGGGTTTTCGTTTTGTCTATTCCTTTATACTCCTCGGTTAACTTTTCCAAACTATCTTTTTCATTAATCTGATCATCGTAACTACCAAATGTTTGTTGATAGATTAATTTATAGTAATCTATTGCTTCCATTTCAGCATACCTTTTTTGATGTGCTAAAAGAATCTCTTCCATTCTAACCCCTCCATCTCTACTTCCTTTATCGTACTAGCTTTAATTTTCATTGACAATGCATACTTATTAGTTCCTCTCCACTCCTTTTTTTGTTACGTTAAATATAGGAGGCGATGTTTACATGCAACAACTTATATTTGAAGCAGCTTGGGATAAGACGATTGCTCCGATTGATAGAGATAATATTACGTCTCTATTCCAGAAGACAACGAATGAAAACAAGAAAAATGTGGAAATTATTCCGATAAGCCAAGCAATTAATCATAATGAAGATTTACTTGTTATTGTGCTCATCCATAACTTTTCGAATGAGGATTTTCCCCTTAGAAATGTTTATGCTTCGTACCTAGAAGCTGATGAATTAATCGCCGAACATGATTTTACCTTTCCGCAGGTGAATATTCAGCGGAAGACGAGCATGCCTTGGACATTCATTTTCCCTAAAGTGAGTTGGCATAGGTCTCCTTCCTTTGAGAATAGCAGGTTGCAAATTGAAAAAGAAAAGAAAACTTTGCAAACGGGTAAAAGTTTACAATAATTAATGATACAATAGATAGTAGCTGAATATTCTAGCGCTTAATACAATGGAAAGAGGAGTGGAATGCATGCAGGAAAAACATTTGGAAAGAATTCGAAATGGAAAAGGTTTTATTGCAGCACTTGACCAAAGTGGCGGAAGTACACCGAAAGCCTTGAAAAATTATGGCATAGCGGAAGACGCGTACGATAATGAAGACAAGATGTTCGATCTTGTTCACGACATGCGCACCCGGATTATAACTTCACCAGCCTTTAACTCTGAACGTATCCTTGGCGCCATATTATTTGAACAGACGATGGACCGTCACATTGAAGGGAAGTATACCGCTGACTATTTAGCAGAAGAGAAGGAAATCGTTCCATTTCTAAAAGTGGACAAAGGTCTTGCTGATGAAGCAGATGGAGTCCAGCTCATGAAGCCTATTACAGACCTGGATGAATTACTGCAACGAGCAAATGAGCGGAATATTTTCGGTACGAAGATGCGCTCTGTCATTAAGCAAGCGAACGCGCAAGGTATCCAAAAAATCGTTAAACAGCAATTCGATATCGGTAAAGACATTCTTGCTGCTGGATTAGTTCCAATTATTGAGCCTGAAGTAGATATTTTCAGTGAAGACAAATCCCAATCAGAGGAGATTTTGAAAGAAGAATTATTGAAGCAATTGAATGAATTAGCTGATGGACAAGATGTTATGCTGAAACTCTCAATCCCGACTGTAGCTAATCTCTATAAAGAAATTGTTGACCATCCACGAGTCATCCGAATTGTCGCTTTATCAGGAGGTTACCCACTCGTTGAGGCGAATGAGAAACTGAAAGAGAATGAGGGTATCATCGCAAGCTTCTCAAGAGCCCTCACGCAAAACCTCAATGTCAATCAAAGTGATGAAAGCTTTAACCAAACTCTAGACGATGCAGTGGAAACAATTTATGACGCTTCTGTAAATAAAAAATAAAAATTTAAGATATGAAAATCCTTTCTACTTAAGTGTAGGAAGGATTTTTTTATTGCATAGGAAAAAATGCTGTAGATACTTAGGGATCCATCTCTAGCCACGTCCAGCATAGCCCAATATAAAATAGTTCTTGAGTTAGCTTCCATGACCAATCCTTTTGTCACTTTGCGAGGAGTTTTCTTCACTGAATAAGCTTACAACACGCCCCAACGAGCAGATCTTTTGGCGGGATGAGTAATCGCAGTCCTAGGCGCCCGTGAAACGAATCGCGAAACTTACTGTAAAGGGGCTTCTGCCAATGTTCTTTATTTCAAATAGTTTATTGACAAAATAATTAATCGCTGTTACGGTTATATACATTAGTATATAACCGTAACACTAAAACATAAAAAGGAGGGCTGGCATTGAAACATCTGTTACTGGATGATAAACCAATTTATCTTCAAGTCCGTGAACAAATCGAAGACCAAATTATCAATCGACAATTACAAGCGGGAGACCAGGCCCCTTCCACGAATCAACTTGTGAATTTTTATAAAATAAATCATGCGACGGTATCGAAAGGAATCAATCAACTTGTGGAAGACGGAATTCTTTTTAAGAAAAGAGGGATTGGTATGTTCGTTGCAGAAGGAGCAAGAAAACAGTTGCTTGAAAAACGGCGGCAAATGTTCGTCGAGGATTATATAGTCACCCTCGTACAAGAGGCCGAGAAGCTGGAAATTACAGAAGAAGAAATACTAAAGTTTATTAAACAAGTTAAAGGGAGTGAGAAATAATGAATATAACGGCAACAAACCTTCATTTCTCTTATGGTGGAGATGTAGTGTTACAAGATATTAATTTTGAGCTGAACGAACCAAAGATTTATGGTCTCCTAGGTAGAAATGGTGCTGGGAAAACATCACTTCTTTCCATCATCGGCTCATTTCGGGAACCATCCTCCGGCAAAATGCTCATTAACGGAGAAGCACCATTTGAAAATGCGGAAATCATGCAGCAGGTTGCTTTCCTCTACAATAAAGATAATAGCGGAGAAACGGATTCTGTAAAGACATTGTTAAAAGGTTTACAAATCTATCGTCCCTATTTCGATTATGAATACGCGCTTGAATTAGTAAAGAAATTTAAATTGGATTTAAAGGAAAATTTATCCAATTTGTCCACTGGGAAACAGTCTGCTTTCAATGTGATTGTTGGCCTTGCTAGCAGAACACCGATTACAATCTTTGATGAAGTCTATCTTGGAATGGATGCACCGGCACGAGACTTATTTTATAAAGAGTTGCTAAAGGAACAGGAACGTCATCCACGGATTATGATTCTCTCCACACATCTTGTTTCTGAAATGGATTATCTGTTTGATGAAGTGCTTATTTTAAAAGAAGGTAGACTCCTTCTTCATGAAGCATATGAAGATTTGCTCTCTCGCGGGGTTAATCTGATCGGCAGCAAAGAAGCAATAGATGCCTTCAGCAAAAATAAGGAAATTGTTCATCATGAGCAATTGGGAGATACCTTTTCGGTGACTTTATACGGAGAATTTAATGATATGGAGCGGCAACAAGCGAGAGAAAGAGGTCTGCAAGTTCGCAATATCTCACTGCAAGACTTGTTTATACAGCTGACAAAGGAGGATGAAGATAATGAATAAGCCAGTACAAATCGGTCAAGCGGCCTTCATCATGTTACAAGCACAGCTTACTTGGACACTTTGGTATATGGGGATTCTGCTACTTGTAAATATCGTTAGGCTGATATTCAGTGCAGACGGGATAGATACCTTTTACAATAGTAGCTTCGTTGCTAGTAATGTATATATGCTTGTTATCGGAATCATTGTCATTTCATTTATGCCCTATTTCGTTGAGATGGGAGTAACGCGAAAAAATTATTTTTACGGGAATGCAATCGCAAGTATCTGCCTTTCCATATTGATTCCAGTTTTCGCTTATGTACTCACTATTTTCGAGAAATTGATATTGGGTAATTTTAAAGAACCGAATTTCAATATCGAATCTGCTGCAGATGGCAATTTCATTGGCGATCTGTTACAAAGCATTTTAATTACGCCCTATGTTGATATGGAGGCGAATGTATTGCTGTCTTTTGCTGTATTTAGTTTAAATATCTTTGCCTTTTATTTAATCGGTTGGTTGATTGGTGCAGCATTTTATCGGCTTGGGGTGATTGGTGGGATTTTATTTATCGCCATCAGCATCGTCCTAATTGTTGCAAAAGACTCCATGCAGCGTATCGCAATGGACTTGCCGTTATTTGAAACCTATGCCTTCTTTGATGCAGTACCAAGCCGGGTTGCCTATATTCTTCTTGTAGTCATCATGTTCATTCCATTAATCCTTATCCGGACATTGACAAAAAGAGCACCGATTAAAATATAAAAAAAGAGGGGTACTGCTCCCCTCTTTTTTATTGTATAAGAAACTATAAAATAAAAAGCTGTGATAACTTAGGTATCCAGGGCTAGCCACGTCCGCTCTGCGCCCAGCAACTATCAAACTTCACACTCCTCCAATCGATAAGTCAACATCAACTCAAAACTAAAGGAAGGCCGCTTAAGTACGGGCTAAAGCCCAACAGCGGCATACCCCTAAAGGGGCATGTTTCCTTTATCTCATTCCAGAGTGCTCCAGTTTGTACGTTGCTACGACGCACAGGATGTGCTAGTACAGGCGTTGCGACAGGACGTCGCGTTCTTAGCCGGTAAGGGCGCTTGCGCCTTTGATCATATTGTCTCTGCTTTTGTTTTAACTAACTTTTTCCTCAACCATGGTTGGGATTTCCAGCGACGGTAGGCGAAGATGCCACGGAACCATTCGTCCACACCTTGCGCAATCCATACACCAAGTAAGCCAAGTCCGAAATGAATACCGAATACGTAACTTAGGACAACCGCAAGCCCCCACATGGAGATGACACCAATTACAACAGGGAAACGAACGTCCCCTACTGATTTTAATGACCCCATCAAGACCATATTCACCGCCCGGCCAGGCTCGATGAACACAATCGCCCAGAGGACCGGAATCGCAACCGCAATAATTGCCGGGTCACTCGTGAATATTCCAAGGAGTCCTTTGCCGGTTAGTGCGATGATAAGCGAAATGACAAGTGAAACGGAAACTGCTATCCGCAACGTTTTCAGGCCTCGTTTCAATGTGCGCTCATACATCCCTGCTCCGACATAGCGAGCAATGAGAAGCTGTGTACCTTGAGATATTGCCATCGTAAACATAAAACAAAACATCGATATATTTAAAATATAAACCCGCGCAGCAAGTGCCGCGTCCCCTATGATTGCAACAAAACTTGTAATAACCACTTGTGAAAACTGATAGGATAGTTGTTCTGCAGCAGATGGTATCCCAATCCCCATCAGATTTTTGATGTTTGTCTTATCTATTTTAAAAATATCTTGCAAGCTGAATTTAATCGCCAGCCGTTTATATACAAATCCTAACAAAGCAAGGACGAGGAAGATACGGGCCACAATGATTGTAACGGAAACTCCGACAACTCCCGTCACCGGAAGACCGAACAATCCGTGAACCGCAATAAAGTATCCGGCAATACTAATTATATTCATGATAACCGTGACAAACATCGTCTCTCTCGTATATCCGTGACTTCTTAGTACAGCACTAAGCGCTAAAGCTACAGCCTCTATACAGAGGGAAAGCCCTGTAATTGCGAGGAAAGAATACGCGTAATCATATATCTCTCCACTCAATCCGTAAAAATTTAAGAATATACCGCCAAATGCAATTACAATAATCGTCATCACGATACCGATCCAGAAATTCAGCCCGAAAGCAGATCTTGCATAGTCCCTCGCCGTTTTAAGCTGGTTTGCTCCAAGGTTTTGACCAATCAAGATTGTCGCTCCGACTGCTGTCACGTTAAAAAGGATGATAAAGATATTCATAATCTGGTTCGCTACACCGACACCAGCTACCGCCTGGTCAGAGTAACTACTTAATATTAATGTTGCAAGAATGCCCACGCTCATATGAAGAGAGATTTCAATAAAAAGCGGCCACGTAATACTAAACAACGACTGTTCTTGATATTTATTTTTTTCTATATTCAATTGAAATCGTTTCTCCTTCACTATTAAATTTTTCAAATTCCAACATAATAACACAGTTCCTAACCAGTAAAAAAGACCGCCCGAAAATCCGTAAAATAAATAAACGAACTCCCGTGACAGCCGTCTGCTTCGATGTTAGTTACTGAAATCTCTCCAGGTGACATTTTATAGCTGATCATTTTCCATTAGAATATTATACCATTGTTAACTCACTTATTTCAATACTTTTTTCAAAAAATGGAAGGTAATCTCTTTATTCTTTCATAGCCGGATGACAGTTTTACCATAAATTGGATCCCACATTGAGTAATAAAATATGGTATAATGATTGTCTATTTCAAATATAGAAGGAGAATGCCGCATGGCAAAAAAAGCTTTAGTCGTCAAACAACAAAAGCCTCAAAAATTTGCAGTTCGCGAATATAGCAGGTGTAAGCATTGCGGCAGACCACACAGTGTTATAAGGAAATTTGATATGTGTCGAATCTGCCTTCGTGAATATGCATATAAAGGTCAAGTACCCGGCTTGAAAAAAGCAAGCTGGTAAATAATAGAGTAAAACGGGGAGTATATGTATGCTCGCCGTTTTTTATAATGGAAAGAAGTGAGTTATTTTCCTATCTTTAGGAAGAGACCAATCGTTTAGGGTCTCAAAAAGCACTTTTTTCCCGTTATAAAGGCAAACTTAAAGCCTGGATAACCTAGAGTGTCGATGTTATCCAGTTTTCTGCACTTCCTTACTATCTATGATAATGTGCCATACAATTTTCGGGTACACTGTTAAAAAATTAAAAATCTGCCCATAAGAAACATTCTTATGGACAGTACAAGATAACTTATTCATCATTTCCCCGATAGCGCGCATATGACAGTGAATTCCAAGTGCGATAATCCAGCTGTTCTTTCTCTATTGGAGTTGAGAGATCATCGAAAATCCTTCGTGCAACTTCCAGTTCTTTTTCCGCTTCCTGTTTATCTTGATACATAAACTCATCTGTTGTGGTATCTGGTGCTTGATCCACTTTCTCTTCCAAGTTCTGCACAACCATTTCCTGATGGCGATGGATCGTTTCCCTTGCCTCCGTCACCCAATCGTCCTGGACGGAGCGATTCATATCCGTTACATAAGTGAACTCATCATAGATATCCCGATATACTCGGTCCGCGTTCTCCCGTACATCCCGGATGACCCCAACTAAATCATCAATCGTCAGCTGCTCCGGTTCTAACTCTTCAGCACGCTTAGCACCGCCAAGCCGCTCATGTTTTAAATAAAATGGGAAAATGCTCTTAATCGTCTTCCCAACCGGATTAATTGCCATTTGGTTCTCATCCATTCCTTTTGGCTGAATCCCCTGCATCGCAATGCGAGCCGATTCCGGTCGGACGATTTCCTTCGGTGGTAACACCCCGTACCGCAGCAGTTCACGAATTCCTGTCCCGGAAATGTTAATCCGATATTTCCCTTCATGCGGGCAAGTATACTCAGTCGCAGCACTATCACAACGCGTGCAATAGAACACTTCTTGAAAGAGCCGCACATCAATCCCTAATTCCTCTGGTTTAAATGTGTCAAAAATTGTATGGGCTGCATACTTATCATAGAAATCGCCAATCCCAGCATGGTCCCTGCCAATTAATGCATGTGTACAGCCATAATTTTTCATAATTAACGCATGAAGGACCGCCTCGCGTGGACCTGCAAAAATATAAGTTACTCGAAGTGGTGCAAGAATTGTTCTTTCTTTCGGATAATACGTTTCTAACACACTACGATACGCAAGCATCCGGAATTCGTGACGAGTATATTCTCGTTTTGCCATTTCGACAAGCGGCTGGACAAATAAACCATCCAGCTCCTCGAGTGCGTTCCGGTGGATGTATTCATGTCCCCGGTGTAAAGGGTTCGCCCCTGTAATAAATCCTCCGACTGTATTAAACTTCTTCTCTTCATAAAATAGTTTCCATGTATCTTTTGGCTCCATGCGAATTCCTTCAAACGGACCCCAATGTACCCGGCGCAGTAATTGAATCGGACCTCCAAGCGCCGTATCCCCCATTCTCCGGTAAATCGCATCTACACCTGGGTGACTCCTGTCCGTCGTATCAAATAAATGCAGCGCCCGAAATTCACGGTCATATTCAAAGATGTCCTCAATTTTAAGTATTGCTACTGCTTCTTTTGTATGGTCTGCTAATGCTATTTCATCGCCAATATTCAATGATTTAATAATTTCTTTATTTTTAACTCCAATTGGAGCGAAACTTAGCGGCACCGGCCAGACAACCCCATTACTTAATCTACCTTCAGTAAGTACAGATTTATAATCCTCTTCACCCATAAACCCCTTGTTTGGTGAGAGTACCCCGGTTGCAATCATCTCCAATGTGATAACTGCTTCCAAATCAACGACAATCATCGGTAAATGTTTGGCCCTTTCAACCGCATCTGCTAGCGCTTCCCCTGTCAGTACTTGATTTACTAGTTCACCACCATGTGGTTGTTGCGGATAAGTTGTCATTTTTGTTTGATCCATCACCTTTTGACTCATCAATCTTCCTCCTTATTTATCTCTATCGTAATAGCTTATGAATCGTTAAAAATACTGCCCCTTTATCTAATTCGCATCCCGGTATCCCGTATTTGCTTTAACTTTCACTTCTGCATAACGGGCCGAATTGTATTCTTTTGATAGCAAAGTACCTAGAAAACCGGCAAGAAAACCTAGTGGAACACTGATGATTGCCGGATTATCGATAGGGAATATCGGTTCCCCAACAAACAATGCCGCACCTTCCACAGGTGAAAATACGCTCGGGCTCATTGAAACAAGGATGAGTGCAGAAAGTAAACCAGTCAATAAAGCCGATATGGCACCCGCCGTATTAAAACGTTTCCAATATACCGTGTATAAAATAACCGGCAAGTTAGCACTTGCTGCAATACAGAATGCTAAAGAAACAAGGAATGCGACATTTAAATATTGGGCGCCTAATGCAAGAATTATAGATAGGACGGATACGGCTAATGATGCGTAGCGGGCGGCGAGCATTTGCTCACGATCCGTCACTTTTCCTTTTTTAATAATCTGGCCGTAAATATCATGGGCAAAGGCAGATGCTCCAGATAATACGAGACCTGCAACAACTGCTAAGATGGTTGCAAAGGCTACTGCACTAATAAATGCAAATAAAATATTTCCGCCAATTGCTTGGGCAAGAAGGGGTGCTGCCATATTCCCACCTGGATTCGCTGCAAGAATTGCATCTTGGCCGACAAATGCAGCCGCTCCAAAGCCTAGGAATAAAGTTAAAATATAAAAAAGACCAATCGTCCAAGTTGCCGTAATTACAGAGCTTCTCGCTGTTTTAGCATCTTTCACCGTGAAAAATCGCATTAAAATATGTGGTAAACCTGCAGTTCCAAAAACAAGTGCAATCATTAATGATATTGTGCTTAATGGATCTGTATAAAGCACTCCTGGTTTTAAATAATCTGCCCCATGAGATGTCGCTGTCTTTACAGCTGTGAACATAGACGAAATATTGAAGTTGAAATGGAATAACACTAATAAAGAAATAATAAACATTCCCGCCATCAAAAGGACAGCTTTCGTAATCTGAACCCAGCTCGTTGCAATCATCCCACCGAACAGAACGTAAATCGTCATCATGACACCGACGATTAGCACGGCAATCCAGTAATCGATCCCGAACAGCAGCTGAATCAATGCACCTGCACCGACAAGCTGGGCAATCATATAAAACAGGACAATCGTTATCGTACTAAGTGCTGCCGCCCCTCTGATTTTCTTCGCATCGAACCGGGCATTAATCATATCGGCAATCGTATATTTACCAAGATTTCGCAGCGGCTCTGCAACAAGAAATAGAACGACTAAATAAGCAATAAGGAAACCAATACTATAGAAAAAACCATCAAATCCATTGAGAGCAATCATCCCGGCTATCCCTAGAAAAGAGGCGGCAGAGAGATAATCACCTGCGATTGCCAATCCATTTTGCCATCCAGTCAATCCACCTCCAGCCGTATAGAAATCTCCGGTGCTTTTCGTACGTTTAGCTGCATAGTACGTAATGACAAGTGTTAAAATGACGATAGCGAGAAATAGGATAATAACGGTGGCATCCATCAGCGATTACCCCCTTTATCCAACTGCTCCTTCACTATTTCTTCCGCCATTTCATCAAAGCGATTTGCTTTTTTTACATAAATCATGCTCAGCACCCAAGTCATTATAAATTGCGAAATTGCAAATACCCATACCCAGGATATATCACCGAAGAATGGTGCATTCAGGAATGTTGTATATGACGTAAGTATCGGAAGCGTAAAGTAAAAAACAAGAAAGAAGATCGTCAGCGGAACAATAAATTTCTTTTTTGCATGCATAAAGTTTTTAAACTGCCGACTTTCCTCCACTTTAACAAAATTGATTGGCTCTTCTTGCTTTCGTTCAACAGAAACCGGTTGTGTATTCATCAAAACATCCTCTCTACCCTTATTTTGAAAACGCTTACTAAGAGTATAGAGAGTTTCATAACTTTTGTTGTAAGTTTTTCGTAAGCGGTAAGTATTTTGGAGTGAACGGTTCGGATACACTGACAAATAGTTATATTTTGAATTTTTTAATCAATATTTTACTCGCTGTCCGACTAACCGGTATTTTGGTCTGTTCCTTATCTTTTAATGTGACATTACTCGTTCCATTAAACCATGGTGTAATTTCTAAAATATGATTTAAATTGACAAGATAACTCCGGTGCGTCCGGAAAAATGATTCATCATTCAACTTGTTCTCCAGTTCCCTTAATGTCAACTTACTCTTAATCACCTTATCTTTTGTATGGATTTCAATTTGTTTCTTATGTGGTACAGCATAATAAATCGATTCAGGCGAAAGCACAACCATCCGCTCCCCATCATCAATAAGCAGTTTATCTGTCATAGCCTGTGGCTCAGACACAGATCTATCTTTCCCCTTCGTCTGCAATGCTTTCCGCAGTCTTTTCAGTGCCCGTTTGAAATGAGTTTCCTCGTAAGGCTTCAATAAATAATCAATCGCTTCAACATCAAATGCATCCATCGCATAGTCATCATAGGCGGTCGTAAATACGAATAAAGGCTGCTGCTCTTCCTCTTTCGTTATATATTTCGCTGCTTCGACTCCAGACATGCCGGGCATTTCAACATCAAGAAAGATAACATCCGGATGATGGAGACGATACTGTTCGATCAGCTCTTCCCCAGTTTCTGCATGAGGAGAAAGAATAATATCTTCTTCATGCTGCAAAAGATACATCAATTCTTTTCTTGCCATCGCCTCATCTTCCGCAATCATCGCCCGTATGATCATGGGATCGCCTTCCTTTCCATTTGATTCATGCGAGGTATTTGGAAATACACTTCACTCCCTTCAAGCGGCAAATTTTGAATCGTTAATTTCGCTGACTCGCCAAGCAGGCCAATCAACCGCTGATTCACATTGTAAATACCAATCCCACCACTTTTCTCTTCGCTGAGTGGTTTATATCCAGCGTCTCTTAGTATATGTTCCGGGAAGCCATAGCCGTTATCGCGGACGAGAATGAACACAGCATCCGCTTCAACTGTAATGACAATATCAATTCTTCCCCCCTTCGATTTATGATGTAAACCATGATTTACACAATTTTCCACAAGTGGTTGAATTGTTGAAGGCGGTATATAAACGCCCGAAAGGTCTTCCGGCCGCTCGAAATGAATTGTCAACCGATCCGCGAATCTTGCTTGGATAATCGCTGTATATGCCTCGACATGCTCACATTCCTTCTCAAGGTCAACAAGTGACCTGGAAACGAGCCGCAAATTAAAGCGCATAAAACCTGCAAGTTTAAGCGTGAGATACCTGGCCTTCTCTGCATCTTCCCGGTAAAGGGTGGCGATAAGCTGTAACGTATTGAATAGAAAGTGCGGATTAATCTGCGCCTGTAGATTCCTGAGTTCCGTATGCCGCATATGCATGTTCAACTTCTCTGCATGCAGCATCGTCAATTGATTGGATATGAATTGACCAAGTCCTTCTGCCATCGTAATCTCTACCGGGGTAATATGTTGCGGTTTCCGGAAATAAAAGATGATTAAACCCGTATAGTCATGGCCCCGAGAAATAGGAATCATGATGGCTGCATGCAACGGACAATCTGGCTCTATACACTCTAAGTCAGCTTTACTATATATTATTTTCATCGCATTCGTTGCGATTGCCTCTTTTGCAAGCTTCGAACGGATTGGATTTCCCGCTTGGTGATGGTTGCCAATTCCTTTATGGGCCAGCACTTCCTGATGATTTGTAACAGAAACCGCCGCAAGCTCCAAGCGGTCGTAAAGTAAATCGGCAATCCCGTCAGCCATAGCTTTACTTCCATCCTGCTTTAAAAATGGTATTGCTTCTTCCGCTATCGTTAATGCCTGCTTTGTCGCAAGCGCCGCCTCATTTTCCTGTTCCTTAAGGACAATGCCAATCATCGCAGTAAAGATTGCAATCGCTATACTGTTTGATAGGACAAGCGGCAGACCAATCCAGTCTACAACCTGTACAATATCATATGCATCCGTGTAAAAAATGAGTAGCAGCTGCATTTGTAATACTGGCGGAAAAACTCCAATAAACAATGCTTTTAACGGCGAAATAACCCGCTCATTGGAGAAGAATCTAGCCGTTAATCCTGCCAATAATCCTGTAAGCGGGTTCACAAAACCATTTGCTAGCCACCCCACTCCGCCAAGGAACATCAAGTGAATGCCGGCAATCAGACCTGCACCAAGCCCTACTACTGGACCGCCTAATAAGCCCGCAATAACCACGGCAACGAGGCTTGTACTAACAATCAGCTGATCTTTTTCCACAGGGAATATAATAAAATCAACATGCAGCACCTCATCTTGAACGATGACAATTCCTGTAATCGTACTCGCAATCGCAAAAACACCAAATACGATTGCATGCACCAACGACATACCAATATTAAAATTCCGATCAAGCAACCGCTTAAAGCCTGGCGTTCGCGTTAATACGAATGCAATAACGAGGAGAAGTCCAATCCGTTCAAAAAGAATAATCGTTAAATCCTTCATGACGCGTCACTCCTGGAACGGCTGCTTTGTGCTTTTTTGAAAAATGCGTAATAGGACGCTTCCTTTTCCGCCTGGCCTCCAGATAGGAATGCACCTAGAAAAGCTCCTAAAAATCCAATCGGTATCGCAATAATTCCCGGATTATATAACGGAATAATCGCATCACGGGCGATCAACCCATTTTCCGTATCCATAATATGTGGCCCCAGTACGAGCAGGAGAAGCGATGCAATTAGTCCACAAAACATTCCAGCAACAACTCCCGTTCGATTAAACCTTTTCCAATAAATCGTAAACAACAGTACCGGGAAAATACTAGATGCCGCAACGATAAATGTCATCGATACAAGAAAGGTCACATTCATTGTCTCAAGCCGCAATGCAAAAACGGTAGAGAGAAGTCCAATTGCTAGAGCCGTCCAGCGTGCCGCATAAAGCTGTTCTTTCTCCGTCGACTTTCCTTTCTTCCATATCATATGATAAATATCATGGGAAAAAGCAGTCGTTGCCGAAATGACAAGCCCTGCGACAACTGCAACTATTGTCGTAAATGCAACTGCAGAAATAAACGCCAAGAGAAAGTCACCACCGACCGCTTGGGCGAGTAATGGAGCTGCCAAATTTCCGGTAGGATCAGTTGCCACCAGTGCCTCGTACCCTAATAATGCAATCGTTCCAAGCCCAAGAATCAACGTCATTAAATAAAACGTCCCGATGATCCATGTTGCACTGAGCAGCGAACGGCGCACTTCAAAGGTATTTTTCACAGTGAATAGTCGGATTAATATATGCGGAAGTCCCGCCGTTCCGAGAATCAATGCGAGCTGTAACGAGATTAACTCAATTGGACTATCAAATAAATGCCCCGGATGAAAAAAGTACTCCCCGAGTGGAGAGCGTTCTTTCACATCCGTAATAATCGCGGGAACATTCCAATTATAATTGGATAGGACGATGAGCGATAATAAAAATGTACCTGACATGAGGACAATCGTCTTGACAATTTGCACCCAAGAAGTCGCAATCATTCCGCCGAACATGACGTAAATCGTCATCAAACTTCCAATTACAAGCACAGAAACAGAATAATCAATATCAAGCAATAAACGCAACAGGAAGCCTGAAGCAACAAGCTGGGGGACCATATATAGAATAGAAATCGTAAAGGCCCCAAACGCCATGATGAGGCGCATCGAACTACCGGGAAACCTCGAGCAGATTACATCACCAAGCGAGTATTTGCCGAGTCTGTGCACCGGTTCCGCGATTAAAAAAAGTACAACCAAATAAGAAACTAAAAAACCGATTGAATATAGAAATCCGTCATACCCGCTGAACGCTATCGTACCGACAATACCGAGGAAAGAAGCAGCACTGATGAAATCTCCGGCAATCGCCATTCCATTTTGAAAACCGGTTAAACTTCCAGCCGCCGTATAAAATATGTTCGTTGTTACACTTCGCTTTGCCGCCCAATATGTAATGATAAGTGTACAAACAACGATACATATGAAAAATAAGAAGTAGGTGAGATTCACTTCGTCACTCCTCTTGTATCATTTGCTCGGTCTGTTCATCTATCTTTTTTGCCTTTAGATGATACAACCATCCAAGCAGCCAAATCATAATAATCTGCAGGAATGCGTAAACCCAAGCCCACGTCACCCCGGGAATAAAGCTTGTTTGATTCATCGTATCAGGGAAAAAGATAAGTGATACAGGGAGTAAAAAGTAAAAAACAAAAGCAAAAGTAATTGCTATGATAACAAAACGCCGCTTCTCCCGTAAAATTTTCTCGTACGTTTCCTCCATCACCCTCCCCCATTTCACTTAGTAAAAATCTGTAAATTTCTTTAATTATGAATATATATGAAGAAACTCAACTTGTAAAGTGAAAAGTTTGCATAACTTAATCAAAAGAAAAGTCTGGCATTTTCCATGTCAGACTTTCTTTTTCATCCATCTAATTTGGTTGTTAATGAATTTAATGAATCCGCTGAAGCAGCAACTTCTTCAAAAGATTCTCCTAGTACACTCATACTCTCGCAAAATAATTGAATCTCATCTGCCATCTTATTATTTTGCTTATCGGTATCATTCATCGTTCGGACGATTTCCTCAAAATGAATTTCCGTATCCTTAGAATAACTATTCCCGATCTGCACGTCTCGACGAATCGTATCTAAGGTTGACGTCAAATAATTAACTTGCTCCGTTGTATTTTTAATTAATGAGGCAACATTCACAACGGCGTCCTTCGTCTGATCGGACAACTTACGCACCTCTTCTGCAACAACTGCAAAGCCGCGACCTGATTCCCCTGCCCTTGCTGCCTCAATGCTTGCATTAAGGGATAGCAAATTCGTCTGCTCAGCCACACCGGATACAAGATTGATTATCTCTTGCATTTGCTGCATAATCTTCTCAAGTTCTTCCGCGTCTGTACGGATTCCTTCAACCGACGCAGTGATACTGTTCATTTTTTCCGTGAGTCGGTTCAATTCCTGCTTACCCGACTCTGCTTTACTTTTTGCCGATTCGGATAAGGAAGAGCCACGTTTCGCCAAAGCAACCATTCCATCCGATTGGGCAATTAATTCTTCCATTGTTGCATTTGTTTGTAGGGAAACCGCTGCTAAACTTTCTGATGTCCCGGTAATTTTTACTTGGATGTTCTGTTTCTCCGCAGCAATTGTCTGCTTAATGCGATCTATCTCCTCTTCATATGCTTCAAGAACGAGCTGTTCTTCCAAATTAATAATTTTACTGACTGCCCGGAAGGCAAGAAATGATTCTTCCCGGTCAGGCACATGCTCTTCAATAATATTAATCAGTGAATTTAAAATATCTTGGAATGCCGCCAAATACCATTTCGCTTCTAAACCAATTTTGACATGAACATGGGCAACAATATAGCGCTTTTTAATATAATCTTCATCGATTTCACCTGTGAACATCTCGACAATATGACGCCTTAGCGTCTGCTTTAACCTTTCGATAGAACTATAATGGTTAATAATATGAATTAACGATGCCTCTTTTTCTAGATTTGAATAGAATCGATCGATAATTAGTCCGATATTTTCCATCACGTATGGCTGCAGTGTATGTAGAATTTGTAAATCTTCGACGGTCAGCCCAATCATCTTAACTTGATGATCCAGTGCACTATTCGATTTTGCTTCTAAGGTAACATGATGGGGGTCTTTATTAAAAATGAGTTCTCTCGTCTTTTCTTTTTTTCGCTGCTTGAACATGCTTGCTCTCCTCCAAACTTATCTATGTAACTATCCTACTACAGGAAGCCGTAGATTCCAATAAAATATAGGAATTATTACTCTGTTTATATAGAAATTCGAAAAAAAACGGGCACATGAATCTATTTCATTCATGTACCCATTTTTATCATAGATTTAAAATCATCCCAATCGATAAGTCGTTCCATTTCCAAATCCTTGTTATAGGATTGATCTTTAACGATTAATTGGATTGGCGTGTGAAGTAACGTTTTGAGGACAGCCGGTTTATCATCTACATAATAATCCAGCTCAAGCTCTTCGATGATTTTTACTTTTTCCTCATCTTGCATCCCATAGAAAAAACGATCGTCCGTAATTGGGAATCCTTTTTCCTTCATCCATTCCCTCGTCCGGATGCCGTGTTCTTTCGGCCTTGCCGTTATATAATAGATTTCATGGCCTTCCTCGGCTAGATCTAATAACGTTTCTCTCGCTCCGGGAAAAGCAGGGCAATCAGTATAATAAATTTCTTCTAAAGAATGAGTCCACATTTCTTTTCCTTCTGCGTCCGTTAGTCCGAACGGCTCGTGGATTTCCACCCGGTTAATCCCTTTAAAAGTTTCTAAGGATAAGTCTTGTTTAAGCCGTTTTGTATAAATACGAAAAGCATGTTCCCGCAAATTAATTAATGTATCATCAATGTCGAAACCAAATTTCATCTCGAAATCCCTCCCCTCAATCTGTATAGGTTGGATAACCAATATATTTCAAATCTTTTCCAACTGGAATAAATGCTGCATCATTTAATTCAACCGCATCTTTCATAAGCTTCACTCCAGTTCCTTCCAGAAAGGTTGGGGCATCCTTCCCGCCAACAAGCTTAGGAGCAATATAAAGAACGACCTTATCTATTAATTGATTCTCGAGAAACGATGCATGAATATTTCCGCCACCTTCAATCATGACCGAGGAGATCCCTTCTTCGCCTAGCCGTTCGACAACTTCATGCGGATCAACAGTATTTTCACGGTTTGTAACAAAAACACGCACACCGGCCTGCTCTAATTCTTTTTTCTTCGTTTCATCATGTGCACGACTTGTGAAAATCCACGTTTCTGCTTCGTTATCTGTCACAAGCTGGTAGTCGAGTGGAATTTTTAACGTTGAATCAAGAACAATTCGAACAGGGTTTCTGCCATTCGGAATTCTCGTAGTAAGCGCAGGATTATCTTCTAATACAGTATTGATTCCTGCCAAGATTCCCATATTTTCATTACGTAGATGATGGACATCAACCCTCGCCTCTTCTGAAGTGATCCATTTACTGTCAAACGTATGGGTTGCGACTTTACCGTCCAGCGTAATTCCTGCTTTCAATGTCAGAAATGGTTTCTTTTCAACAATAAATTTATTGAAAACTTCATTCATCTGCCGCGCTTCTTTTTCCCTAACTCCTGTAATCACTTCGACTCCAGCGTCCTTTAAGATTTTCACACCACTTCCAGAAACAACCGGGTTGGGGTCAAGGGTTGCGATAACTGCTTTTTTAATCCCGGCTTGCACGATTGCTTCAGCACAAGGGCCTGTTCTTCCGTGGTGGGAACAGGGTTCAAGCGTGACGTAAATCGTACCTCCATGTGCAAGCTCCCCTGCCATTCTTAATGCATGAATTTCTGCATGCGGTTCTCCCGCTTGCAAATGGGTGCCGACTCCGACAATCCGGTTGTCATTTACAATGACGGACCCAACGAGTGGATTCGGATCAGTCTGCCCTTTCATCGCCCGGGCATTCGTAAGGGCAAGGTCCATATAAAATTCGTGATTAGTCATTTGGACAAGTTCCCTCCGCTTTCATATGGCCGGATTTTTCAATTTTCGTTTCTAAATATTTCTGGTTATATTCTGATACGTCTCCCCATAAGGCAGTTCTACCAGCAACATGCATGCCGGAGTTCCGGAGTGCTTCCAGCTTTTCGGGATTATTCGTAATCAATGTGACTGGCTTCGTGCGTAAGTTTTTCAGCACTGTAATCGCGTCATCATAATTCCTGAGATCATTATCAAATCCTAAGCTTTCATTTGCTTCGACTGTATCAAAACCATTTTCCTGAAGCACGTAAGCCATTGCTTTACTGAATAAACCAATTCCACGACCTTCATGGTTCGCAAGGTAGAACAGCGCACCCGCGCCATGCTCCTTGATCCGCTTCATGGACTCTTTCAATTGGAAACCACAGTCACAGCGTTTACTTCCGAAAATATCCCCTGTATGACAAATCGAGTGCAGACGAATGAGCGCATCGTCCGCTTCTTTAAAGTCACCGTACACGAGAACGCTCGACTGCTGATATTCAGCAAGGTTTGCTGAGGCGAAATGATCAATGACTTTCTCATAATCCTCTGTCACCTCATCATGATTCAGCCAAGAGTACCACTGAAAAACAACTGTTTCTCCGTATAAATTTACTGGAAGCTGGATCGGACCGACCAAATAGATCGCCTGATCCTGCTTTTTAATCAATTGTATTTTATCTTTTAAAAGCGCAAAGGCTTTGGATTCCACTTTCACATCTGCCATATTCCTTATCTCCTTTCACTTACTTATCTTAGTATAGTGAAATAATTATCGAGCTTCAATTTATCTTTCTCGGAAATAGGAACTTTTATCACGTATTAACGGTCCCATCTTTAAACATGAGTGAATACCAAGATGTGAAGGTGGGGATAAACAGTCCGTAAATCCCTAATTCTGTTAACATTCAGTGAGGGGGAAGGAAACCCCCACTGAATGAAATTTTACTTTTTGACAGCTAAGCTACTAGTCCGTCCTTTTTCCAGATATACCGTAGAAGAATATTTTTGTTAGATCCTCTGTAAGCGGAAGGAGTGATGGCCCTACATCTTCCCGCCGCATATAATCAGCAAACATTTGAATGTATAAGAGAATTGCCTCATCGGAAATCGACTTATCGATATACCCTTGTTCCTTCCCCTCCGCAAACAGTTCCAGAAAACGAGGCAGTGCCGTTTCAGTATAGAACTTCATGATATAACTATCCTTTTTCATATAATCTTTCATAAAATAATCGAAAAACTCTTCATTAATTTGATTCGCAACTAATGATTTATCAAAAATTATCGTTTTAACCTTTTCCGGAAAAGGAATGTCACGATTAAAAAGCACCACATATTCTTCCCATATTTGGTGGATATAATATCGAAACACTTCTTGGATTAAATTATCTTTGCTCTCGAAATAATTATAAATCGTCACCTGAGAAACGCCTGCTTCTTTAGCAATCCCAGCAACGGAAATTTTACTTATTCCATGTTCCAAAAACAATGATAAGGCCGTTTCTATTATATTATTCATTTTTATTTGCTTTCTTCTTTCAAAGCCATTCATCGCTTTCACCTCTTACATTAGTTTAATAAAAGTTATGAAATATAACAAATGAAATAGTTCAAATCTATTGCATGCTACATCGTTTTTCTATATTATGAACTATGAGAGGCGAAATATTTCAAAACTTTTTTTATAAACCTGAGAGAGGATGAGCGCAATGTCGATAGTAGAAGTGAAGAATCTCCATAAGAAATTCGGGAACTTTCAAGCGCTGGATGGAGTCAATTTGGCATTGGATCAAGGGGAAATATATGGTTTCATCGGACCGAATGGTGCTGGGAAATCCACTACCATTCGAATTTTGCTCGGAATTTTAAAAGCATCAGAAGGAAAAGTAACAATATTCGGAAAAGATGCCTGGCACGATGCAGTGGAAATTCATAAACGGCTCGCCTATGTCCCTGGTGATGTGAACCTTTGGCCGAACTTGACCGGTGGTGAGGTGATTGACTTATTTATGGGATTAAGAGGTGGGAATAATAAGCATAAACGGGAAGAACTACTGGAACGATTCGCCCTTGATCCATCGAAAAAGTGCCGCACGTATTCAAAGGGTAACCGTCAAAAAGTAGCTTTAGTCGCAGCTTTTGCATCAGATCCCGAACTGTTTATTTTTGATGAACCGACTTCTGGACTGGACCCATTAATGGAACAAGTCTTCCAGGAATATGTTCAATCTGCAAAGGATGCAGGAAAAACGGTTCTGCTTTCTAGTCATATATTATCGGAAGTGGAGAAGCTATGTGACAGAGTCGGGATTATCCGGCAAGGTAAAATTATTGAGTCAGGTACATTAAGTGAGATGCGACATTTAACCCGGACGAATCTTTTAGTGGAAACGAAAGAACCTATCCCCACAATCGATGAATGGAAAGGTATCCACAATGTGCAAAAGGATGGGCAAACGCTGGACTTTCAAGTAGATTCAGAAGAACTCGATACGGTCATCCGATATGTAAGCCAATACGGAATTGTAAAATTGGAAAGTGCACCTCCAACATTAGAGGATTTATTTATGCGTCATTATGAGCATAAGCAAGAAACGACTGAAGGAGGGAATTCCTGATGTTTCGGTCTGCAACTGATAATATCGGTTCCCTAATTACATTCACCTTAAGAAAGGACCGGGTTCGGATTCCCCTCTGGCTCATTGGTATTATCTTTTTTACTATATTGATCCCTGTCGCCCTTGACGACATGTTTCCAACACAAGATGAACGGGATGTAATGGCAGAAACGATGGCGAATCCAGCAGTGACGGCGATGGTTGGACCTGGAGATATTGAGAATTATACGATCGGTGCGATGACGACGCATAATATGTTGCTGTTTACAGCCGTTGTCGTTGGACTCATGAGTATCTTACTCGTTATCCGTCATTCACGGGCAGAAGAGGAAGATGGGCTTTCCGAATTGATTCTTGCACTTCCTGTCGGTAGATTAGCGAACTTGAATGCTACTCTTTTTGTTCTAACCGTAACAAATATTGTGCTTGCTCTCGTTTCAGGGTTTAGCTTATATGCTTTAGGATTGGAAAGTATGGATTTTGAAGGCTCCTTGCTGTACGGAGTTGCTTTAGGAAGTACGGGACTCTTTTTCACAGGTGTAGCGGCAGTGTTCGCTCAATTTTCAGAAAGCTCACGCGGAGCTACCGGATTATCGATTGCCGTATTGCTGCTCGCTTATTTCATTCGTGCGATTGGTGATGTGAGTAATGAAACATTATCCCTCTTTTCACCGCTCGGACTCGTTACACAGACGGAAGCTTATTCAGCGAACGAATGGTGGCCTGTGTTGCTTCTTGTCGGATTTTCTGCTTCATTATTTTTACTAGCGAATTATTTAAATGCAATCCGTAACTGGGGAGCCGCTTTTCTCCACGCTCGGGCTGGAAGAACTCATGCAACTCGTTTTCTCCAGTCTCCGATTGGACTTTTCTTCCGCACACAGCGTACAGCTTTTATTTCCTGGGCAATAAGTATGCTAGTTCTAGGCATGTCTTACGGTTCTGTGATGGGAGATTTGGAGTCATTCTTTCAAGGTAATGAACTATTAGAAGAAATACTTATTGCTGAAGAAGGTTACTCCTTAACGGAACAATTTATCCCTGCCTTAATGCTTGTGATGGGGATACTTGCTACTGTTCCTCCGATTATGGCAATGAATAAATTGATTGGTGAAGAAAAGAAAAATCGAACCGAGTCGATTCTCGCCGCACCAGTATCTCGTGGAAAACTGTTGGCGAGCAACTTGATTATTGCTGTGTTTAATGGATTCATTATGATTTCCTTATCAGGTATCGGACTGTGGCTTGCTGCTGAGGCTGTAATGGAGGATGGTTTTTCTTTCGGAACGATTTACGGGGCTTCCCTCGTATATTACCCGGCGATGCTAGTCATGATCGGAGCTGCTCTGTTTTTAATTGGCATGGCACCAAGATTTACCGGATTGATTTGGGTATATGTCGTATTTTCATTCATCTCTAATTATCTCGGCGGACTGCTAGACTTACCGGAATGGATAGAGAAACTCTCCCCATTCGGTTATATCCCAGCACTACCAGTAGAAAATATGGAATGGACACCAATCATGTTACTAATTTTAGTTGCTGCCATCTTAATAACTCTGGGATTTATTGGCTATCGAAAAAGAGATATAGAAGGATAATCGACTCAAGCCCGGGACAGTGGGGTCAGAGCAAATGTCCCAGTTTTTTGGGATAGTTGTTCCGACCTTTTGTCGTTTTAGAATGGGTTCGGCTTAATTCGGATACTCGAAGATTTGTTAATTACCGAAAGAGCTAGGAAGTCAATTGTTCAGAGGGTTAGAGAGTCTCTAATCCCTCGAACGAGAGGAAAACCAATCGTTCGAGGGATTAGAGTGTCTTTCATCAACCGAATCAGCGGAAAAAGCAATTGTTCGAGGGATTAGAGGGTCTCTTATCAACCGATGAAGCGTAAAAATTGTGTGTTCAAATGATTAGATAGCTTATAAACCGCTGAACGATTGGAAAACTTGGCTATTCGAGGAATTAGATAGCCTATAAGCCTCTGCATGAGTCGAAAAATACAAAGATGAAGACACTGATAGCTTTTCCCCTTCAAAGTTATGCGAAACAACGAATCGGGATTCAGATGATCCGGAGGGGAACTAACCCTCTGCACTCTTATTGTCGAATGCAGCCATATTTCCCGCGCATTTCAAAAAGCAAATGAATCATACCTTCATAATATGGAATAAACTCACCGCTCCTAATCATCTCAATAATTTCTTCTCTTGTTGCCCATTTTACATCTTTAACTTCTTCCTCCTGTAACTTTACATCTTCCAAATTGATTTCCTTTTCAACCAAATAAATATCATCAAAACCACGTTCAAAATTAATAGTAAAATGCGGTCTTAGTTCCTCTAAATTTAGATAAATTCCAAGTTCTTCCTCCAATTCTCTTTCTGCTGCCACTTGACTGCTATCCCCTTTTATCGCACTGCCACCAACGGTAATATCCCATTTATCCGGCCACCCTATTTTGAAAGGTTGTCGCTGCTGGATCAACATTTCCCCTGCCGAATTGAAGATACAAACATGGACAACCAAATGATAATCCCCTTCTTCAAAAGCTTCTCCACGTACTATAAATTTATCTTTTTTGATTCGATCTCGATTATATACATCCCAAAGTTCCATTTGCAGATCCTCCCCAATTTCTATCGCCATTTGAAATTAACAACGTCTTCAAATCAAAATCAATCATACCCGCCTACTGCTTCTGGTAAATCTTTATATGTATCCTTTCTCTTCACTATATCAAAAATATAATTTCTCAATTCAAATAACTCGCTTGCATCAGCGGTTGAATCACAATAAGCACCAGATACGGAATGGTGTATTGTCTCCCCGTTAACTCTGATCTTCCACTCGTCTTCTTCATGCGGTTGCTGGTAACATATTTCCCCATCAATAGGCTCTGGTATCAATTTCTTCTCTTCTACTATATGAACATCTTTCATTTTCCCGTAAATTTGCTGCATTTCTTTCTCTGTCAAAGTGATGCTCGTCGTAATCGTTCCATTCTGAATTAAGTCTTTCGTTACAGTTTCTTCAAATGTATTAATCTCGTTCTTTTTATCCACACCAAACTGAACCGCAAAACCAAAGTCATCCGGCATTTTTTCCGGCATAATCGCAGTGGTTGTATTAGGTTCTTCATTTGTATTGCTACAACCGACTATCCCTATAACGAGTACCACAAGTAAAAGAAACTTCTTCACTTTTCCACTCCTCCCTTTTGGTTATTCTTCGTAAACTGGGACAGTTGCTCTGACCCCATGTCCCACTTAAATCATAGCACAGGTTGACTTGTTTCTTGACATTTAATATGTTTTGTCATAAGTTATATACATGAGCATGTGTTCATGTATTGATGTAAGACAATAATATAGATAGAGGAGTTGAGATGGTGGTGGATGAGCAAAAACGGGAACAGGTATTTACAGAAGACAGGCAACATTTGGATGAAGAGACATTATTCGTTGTCTCGCAAATATTCAAAGCTTTGAGTGATCCAACCCGAATTCGGATTTTAAATTTGCTATGTACAGGGGAACATTCCGTGAACGCTATTGCCGAGACATTAAACCTAAGTCAATCAAGTGTTTCCCATCAGTTACGCTTCTTAAAAAATTTGCGATTGGTTAAATATAGAAGAGCAGGGAGAACCCTATATTATTCAGAGGATGACGATCATGTCATGAATTTATTGAAGCAGGCGATCAAGCATGCTCTACATCATTGATTGAGGAGGAAATTAAAATGGGACACGATCATGTACATGATCATTCGCATGGTGCGAATAAAAAAGTTTTAAAAATAAGTTTTATCATCATTTCCCTCTATATGATAGTGGAAGCGATAGGTGGATTCCTTACCAATAGTCTTGCCCTCTTGGCAGATGCTGGCCATATGTTAAGTGATGCCATCTCACTCGGTATCGCCCTCCTCGCTTTTACACTAAGTGATAAAGCTGCCAACTATAGTAAAACATATGGATATAAACGATTTGAAATTTTAGCAGCTGTGCTGAACGGGATTACGCTAATCATCATTGCCGGCTATATTTTCTATGAAGCAATTGGACGTTTCCAAAATCCGCCGGAGGTTGCTTCAACCGGCATGTTGATAATTGCGATTATTGGTCTGTTCATTAATATTCTTGTCGCTTGGATTATGTTTCGTGGTGGAGATGTGGATGATAACTTGAATATGCGAGGAGCATACCTGCATGTCATCAGTGATATGCTTGGTTCAATCGGTGCGATTATTGCTGCCCTGCTTATCATTTTCTTCAACTGGGGTTGGGCGGACCCTCTCGCAAGTGTTATTGTCGCTGTACTCGTCCTCCGTAGTGGCTACTTTGTTGCAAAATCGGGACTCCATGTTCTGATGGAAGGAACCCCAGATAATGTTAATATGGAGAAGGTCGTGGAAACCATTCAACATACGGATGGTGTTCAAGGTGTCCATGACTTGCATGTCTGGTCGATTACGAGCGGATTAAATGCCCTTTCCTGCCACGCGGTTGTTGATGATGATATGTCCATCGCAGAAAGTGAAACATTACTTCGACAGATTGAACATGAACTGGAACAGCAAAATATTCACCATATGACGATTCAACTAGAAACGACTGCACATTTACACGACAATTCGATTCTTTGCAGGATACAGCCGGAATCACCCGGACATCACGATCATTAAAAAGGAAGTCCTTTACCCAAGGGGCTTCCTTTTTTTATATAAGAAACTATAAAATAAAAAAATGTATGTAGATAATATTAGACAAAAGAACAATTCTGTTGTTTAATTATGCTTTACAACTTAACTAACTCCATGTTATATTGACAATTATTTTCAAAAAGGGGGATTATCAGATGGAACATGGTGCAACTTCAATTGTATCTCTCATGATCGTTACGGGTGTTGCGTTTTTCATTCCAATTTTGCTCGAACGATTAAAATTAAAAGCGATACCGATTGTGGTAGCAGAGATTATTGCTGGGATCATCATTGGTAAGAGCGGTTTGAACCTTATCGATGTTGATAATGCATGGCTCACCTTGCTATCCAGTTTAGGTCTAATATATTTGATGTTTTTAAGTGGTTTGGAAATTGACTTTAACTCCTTCCGCGTGAAAAAAGGAAATAACTCTGGGAAATCGAAGGAAATTAACCCATTCCTCGTTTCAAGTATTATTTTTGCCTTAATGTTAGCTCTCGCTTACGGGTTCTCTCTAGTGCTCGTATCATTTGGTTTGATTGATGATCCGTATTTCATGACGATTATCTTATCAACCATTTCTCTAGGCGTTGTCGTACCTGTATTAAAAGAAAGGAAAGTACTGAATACGAAATTAGGGCAAACCGTATTGCTCATCGCAGTCATATCTGACTTTGCCACGATGATTTTATTTGCTTATTATTTAGCAGTAAAAGACGGAGACACGACGATTGTTTGGTGGATCATCCTGCTCGTCGCTCTTGTATTCCTGCTTTATTTCTTATTGAACTTTTACCGGAAGAAAACGAACATGGCAGTGGTTGAAGCATTAAAAAGAGGAACAGCGCAAATCGGTACTCGTGGTATCTTTGCATTAATCCTTTTGTTCGTAGCTTTATCAGAAACAATGGGAGTAGAAAATATCCTTGGCGCTTTCTTGGCTGGGGTTGTTGTGTCCCTACTTTCTCCAGATAGAGAATTCGTTCATCAGCTGGATAGTTTCGGCTATGGATTCTTGATCCCTATCTTCTTTGTTATGGTAGGAGTGGATTTTGATTTCGGTTCTTTACTGGAAAATCGCAGTATCTTGCTGTTGATTCCTGTTGTGTTGGTCTTTCTCTTTTTAACACGTAATCTGCCAACATTACTTCTTAAGCGATGGTTTTCTTGGAATGAGGTATTGAGTTCAGGGATGCTGCTTACCTCTACCCTAAGCCTTGCAATTGTAGCAGCTACCGTGTCGCTGCAAATGGGAATCATCTCGGAAGGTATGAACAGTGCGATTGTACTAGTTGCTATCTTGACGTGTTTCACTTCACCGATATTGTATGCAAGAATATCGCCTGAAGTGGAGGAAAAAGAAAGCAGCTTAGCTATTATTGGAGCTAACCGTGCCGCACTCCGAGCGAGTCTCAACTTTCAAAAGAGTAATTATAAGGTAACGATTTTCTCGGAGAAGCAAGGGAAATTAAAATCGGAATCAGATAATGAATTTCCAATTGTTGAAGTGAACAACATGACGTTGGAGAAGTTAATCGAAATGGATATCTTTGAAACCTTCGACGGTATAATTGTTGCAACAAGTAATGATAATTTCAACGTGGAGATTACTAATTACGCGATTGCAATTGGCTATGAAAACATCATTACCCGGATTGAAGAACCGACATTGAACAAACAATATACGGATATGGGTATGGCGATTTATTCGAATGCCTTCGCTGGAGAAATGGTGTTAAAAGCGATGGTGCACAGTCCAAGTCTTGTCCGTCTATTAACGGATAATGATGAGATTATTAGAGAATTTGTTTTAGATGGAATGAGATATGACCGGATACCGCTCCGCAAGCTGCCATTCTTGGGAGATACGCTTATCCTGTCCATTTATCGTGGAGAACGAGCGATTACACCAAATGGAGATACGATTTTACAACAGGGTGACCGTTTAATTATTAGTGGTAGCGAAGAATCGATGGAAAAAGTAGCGGAATATTTATAAAAAGGGTTTACACCTTTAGCGTGATGAAGATGCAGTGCGCATACTTCATCGCGCTATTTTTAGATAACAATTTGTTATAGACGATTTCGTGCTAATGAGCCCATTCCAAGACTTCAATTGAGTAAATACGGGAGTTAATCTTTAATCGCTCGAATGAGAAGTATTCTAATCGTCTGAATGGGATAGATTTGAATGCGTTCGGATGATTAGAGGTATTCTAATCAACTGAATGAGATAGATTTGAATGCGTTCGTGCAGAGAGGTCCTAACAACATTTGTAAAATTTAGATAGAAAATATGGGGAATAGAATGTATCTTACTTAGTTGAGGCACAGTTTCCCCTATTCTATCAGAAATCAATGGTCTCAAGTACTTTTTAAGTACCAATCAAGAAATGCAGCTTTTTCTATTACGTTTAATAGGCAAGGTTCATTTACCTGTTGCACCAATTTCTTATATTCATCAGGAAATTCAGATTGTGCGTCTATTTTTACATAAGGAAGCTTTTCCTGTGCTTTTCGAGAGCGTATATTAGTTAACTTGGCACCGGCGAAGACATATTCCATGTTAAGATCTGTGAAAGCAGTATATAGAATATCTTTTTTGGCCAGCTCATTATATCCTTTTCCCCAATAGGGATGGCCGATCCAAGTTCCGATGTGACAGGTCTTCTTCTCATTATCTATTTCTTTTAAGGTTATTACCCCGATTAACTCATCGTTTTCATTCAAGATTACTCTCGAATACAGCTTATCTAATCGTTCACTTTCTAGGACAAACTCGATAAATTCAAGTGTTCCGTCTATCGATGTCTGATCATCCGTCAATCCTAGAGGTTCTCTCACCTGTGGAGCTGAAGAGAGTGAAGATATTAATTTTGCATATTTTTTATCATGAGGTACTAATGCTACCTTTCTCATTTGTAACCCTCCAACATAGAATTTTTAATTTTATAAAGAAGATTGTTGCTTTAACTTTTCAATCTCTGTATCAACAATTGAGAGGTCATTTTCTTTCTAGTATATGACTCGTTTGCATACTATTAACATTTGCAAACCATTAAAATATTCCCGTCGGGGTCTTTGAAATTAAAATAATGATTATGTTCGATTTCTGAAATTAAATTAACTCCTTTATTGCTTATAAAATGAAATGCTTTCTCAATATCTTTTGTATTGAAATGGAATGCTGGGGTTTTAAAAGTTCTATCTTCTGAATAAATCTTGCTATCTAATACAATTCCTGTCCCTTCCATGGGTATAACGTAGAGATGACCAAATTGAACTTCCCCTTCTGTTTTTAATCCTAAAATGTCGCAGTACCAATCTCTCGCTTTTTGAATGTTGCTTACTGGGATAAATACTGTTCCGATTTGTTTTAAGATAGGATTTTCCATCAAGACACTCCTCTAATTTTATGTGCTTATTTAATATTCTACGTAATTATCATGAAATCCTAGTTTCTAGAGATAAAACTGCAGCCTAATTCAATCTAACTATTTTTACCTGCCAGCAGTATGATAGTTTCAGCACGATTGCTATATATTAAATAACGTTTAAAACTATACAATAAAGCGATCGAATAGGACCACCTACTTTAACAATTGCAGACATAGCTGCCGGTAAATCCTAATTAGTCCACTTGTAATAAACAAATCTCAAACTTTCTCCATTCATTTCAAACGTTTCATCACTCGTTGCTATATGCTTAAACCCATTTTTCTCCAAAACTCTTTGCGAGGCGATATTGTCAGTAGTTGTCTTCGCTAAAATTTCTTTAATCTCCTGCTTATTAATCGTTGTTAATTACAAATTTACCGATTTATTAGCGATACCTTTGCCAATATATGATTCCCCTACTCTATAACCGATATGACCTATACCTTGATTTTTATCAACATTTACTAGGTTTATTCTTCCCAAAATAAGGCCATCTTCATTCTTTATTAAGTAAAAATAGGATAAACCTTTAGATTGTTCATCCAACAAGGCTTTATTCTTTTTCGTGAAATTCTCAAAGATGTAGTATTCATCCCCACCTAATGCCATCTTCTAACTTTCCAAATACCAACGAAGAGCTTTTTGTTCCATCTCATTTACGAATTTCTTTTTTGCTGGACTATAACGACTTGTCGTATCGTAGCGTTGAGCCAACTTTTCTTTGAAACGACTGTATTTAGCTACCTCTTGTGGATGAGCCCTCAAATAATCTCGAAAAATTAAATGTCTAGCAATTTCAGGGTTATCAAATTGATAGAAATGAATATGATGCGTTCTGTTATCCCCGCCTTTACGAAATAACCTTCTTCCTTTAATTCCCCATTCCCCAGCAACGTCATATCCTAAAGAATTCATTTGCTCATTGAAAAAGTCCACCTTTTCTATGGATTTAACGATACACATCATGTCGATTACAGGCTTTGCCTTCATCCCCCGTACTGCTGTACTCCCAAAATGCTCACATTTTATTATCAAGTCGCCAAATACTGTTGTAAGAAACGCTGCCTCTGTCTGAAACATGCAAGACCAATCTTCACTATAGTCAGTAAGTCGAACTTTCACGTTATTGTATCCCACCTTTTTATTTTCAGTTTATAAGGATGATCATCATTTCTTGTTCAACTAAGAACTATACACTTTCAATTTGTAACTTAATTGTATCAAACTTCTTTATGAATTATCGGAATTTATCCCAAACGATCATTCTTCATTATAAATTATCGAACTTAATTTCATTGCTGTCCGGTATCCATCTTATGATAACGCAGGGATGATAGGCCAAGGAATAGGGATCTAAAATGTATTGCTAGTTATACCAGCAATTAACTGATAATTCGAGCCCGTTTGTTAAATACATATATCCTCCAACTACAACTTACATTATTTAATAAAAATATACAGACCTCTTCTAACAAACTTACTTCTTCCACCACCTATTAATAATAGTGATGTAGAAGTCGTTAAAAGCAAAGAATAAAAGGGGGGGTTGCTCTGGATGACTCGTCTATACCTATCTAACATCTCCGAATACACTATTTAATGAGAATGAAAAAGAAGGAGGGATTCATATGTATAGAAGAGAAATTGATGAGGAATCCAAATCAAAATCAACTTGTCAAAGACTTGCAAATATTATTGGCGGTGAGGTTATTCAAGCGCAACCTGTTTGTGTGGTAATGCGTCTTCGAGATGATATTAGAGCGACTATTTTAGGCCGCCGCACGCGTTCTCCACTAGCCCTACCTTTCATGTTATCCTTTGAAAATAATGGTTTAAATCTAGGTGAAACTGTAATCCTTCAAAAGGAAGTAAATCCTATGATTCGAGCATTACAAAGAAGGGGGATTATCGTAACTGCATTTCATAACCACTGGTTGTTTGAAGAGCCGAGGTTAATGTATTTGCATTGGGAGAATGTCGGAATGAATCCATTCGAATTTGCGAAGAATAGCTTTGCAGCCGCAAAAGAAGCAGGACTTTTTTAATAAGCGAGCCATTGTGTTATCACAATGGCTTTATTTCTGTTCATTCATTCCTCTTTATTTAGGTATTAATCTAACTTCAGCATTATATTGGTTTGTATCTGGAGCATCTGCATTTATTGTTAACAATTGTACTTAATATTCTACCCTGTAGATAAATAAGAAACATGTTTTTTAAAGAACTCTGATTCCCCTATTTTAAATTATTAATCCTCCCCCAGCAGCCATCATTTCTAGAAAACAATTTTATAAATCCATAGATAACCGAATCATATCTCGGCATTGAATACCATTTTCAATAATTTCCTCATCATAATGTCTAATGAAAAAATCTATATCTACACCAATAATTCTAAATCCACATTTTTGATAAAGTGCAAGCTGCCCGATACTTGAATTTCCAGTACCTACTTCCATTGTTTTGTAACCTTTTTCTTTGGCAGTTCGAATAGCATCCATTACCAATGTTTTCCCAAAACCCTTACCATGAAATTCTTCTGCAACCGCAACATTCACCAATTCCACAGTTTCCGGTCTGGTCGGAAGTATTACATATACTCCAATAACGCGATTATCACTTTCTCCAATGAAACATTCTCCTTTTTCCAAATACGCTTCCACTATTTCTCGAGAGGGATCCGCTAGCAATAACAAATCAATAGGTGGGTTTTCGTCTTTATTTAACAACCTGATATTCATCTTAAATCTCCTTTTGCAAAACTTCAAAATGCGAAATCCTATATCATTTGCTATTCCTTTTAAATCTATAAATATATTTTCCAACATAAATTAACGAAGCGATTCTTTTACTTTTTCCCTAAAATCAGCATCTAGCGCCGTACTGATAACAAAATCATTGAATATATTTCTTATCCAGTAGAGCTCACCACCCGTATCGTCCTTTATAAAAAGAGATACAGCGATAGTATTACCATAAAATTTTCTGTATAAAGCAGATGTTAAAACAAACATGGTCGCTCCGCCTTTGTACCAAAAGTAGGCATCCTCTTCACTTTTGATGTTCTTACCAATCACTATTTCACTAAATAAATCTTTTTCCTTTTCGCTAAGTAGATTTCCTCCTAATTCGTACATAAAATCAGCATATTCTCTTGTGGTTGAGGAAGGCATCTTTTTAGTTATTGCGAGTTGTGTCTTATGGTCCAACATTTTCAACATGTTTTCTTTAAGATCGTTGCACCCATCTGTCGTCATTTTTTCAAATAATTCTTTCGACAACTCCTGGTATTTATGTATTGCCATTGATTCTAATTGTTGCCTAGCTATCTTTTTCTTATCTGACAAATAACGCGGCATTAAAATTGGTGGAGTTAAATAGGTTATTTGATCATGGCTGTCCAGTTGGAGAGCATCTAAACTATTGTTAATTGTATCTATTCCTATTTTGTTTATGAGGAAATCTGTGCATGCGTTAGAACTAAACTGCATCATTCCCTTTGCTACTTCCATTAGAGAAACATCGGCGGGATTATTTATAGACTTTTTCCACCTAGGATGAGCATCTCCATCCGTATTTGGGAGATAGAATTTATCAAGCTCATCTAATTCCACTTTATCATTAATTGAAAATCTCTTATTTGTTACAGCCTTTACAAAATTAAACGCTATTAGTACTTTTAACGTACTAGCTAACGGAAATTTCTGATTAGAATTTATAGTTAATGTGTCTATACCATCTTCCTTAATCGTAATAGACAGCCTATCTTTATGCTTCTTAAAGTAATTTAATAAATCATGCTTGTCTTTCCTTAAATTGCGTTTATTAATTGCTATTCCAGATATGATAAAAAGAATGAATAAAATTAGCAATACCACTAAAACAATAATAAAAGTTTTCATTTTCACCAACCTTTGAGCTACTTACTTACCCTTTTTTCCTGCCCCTGCCAAAAATGCAGGTAAGAAACTTTTCAGCTTCACCACTTATTCCCCCATTAAATGAATCATTACCACCTATTTCCAATAGTACTTTCCATTTTTCCCCTCTAATCGCCTGTATCTCACTTATCTAGATCACCCTTTTTTGAAATAGCTTTTACAATAAGAAAATGTGGATGAGTCATGAGATAATGATAAGCCTCTTCCTTCACTTTCTTCATCAATTCATCCGGCTTCGGTTCAATCAACTTTTCTAGATTGAAGTATTCAGTCGTTTCATTCACGATATCTTGCATAGACCGCCGATAAAAGATCACATCAATTGTAATATTTGGTTTATACCAGGTTTCTGATAGAAGTTGCTTTTTAAAGTAATCATCGCATTCGTACCGGGTAAAATCCATAAATGGATGATGAACAGAAAATAGCAAAGTTCCACCACTTTTTAAAATGCGATTGAATTCCTGGAAGGTGTTCGTCCACTCTTTTATGTAATGAAGCGTCAGTGAGCTTACGATAACATCAAAAGAATTATCATTAAACGGAAGAGGTTCTTCAAGATCATGACAGAGGAATGTTGCTTTATCCCCTATTCGATGCTGTGCTGCTTTTATCATGTTGGGGCTCAGGTCTATACCGGTAACTTCCGCTCCACCAGCCAAAAGTTGCGAAGAGTACCAGCCAGCTGAACAACCGGCATCCAGTACCTTTTTTCCTTTTAATTGGCAGGGCAATGCAGCCATCATGGCAGGGCGTTCATAATATACATTGTAAGGACTACCCCAGTCCGTATCGTGCTGATAAGCGTCGGCTAGTTTATTATAAATTTCTCTTATTGGATTACTCATTTAATTTCCCCCCTTCAGCAGGA